>CAUFXK010000036.1 GCA_959596495.1 uncultured Collinsella sp.
GCTCGTTAGGCGAGCTTGGCCTCGAGCTCGGCGATGCGCTTGTAGGCATCGATGGTAAAGCGGGTCTGCTTCTCCAGAATCATAGTGGTCATGAGAGTGTCCTGAGCGTGAGCCATGATGAAGGTCATCTCCATCTCGCCGCCGCCGGCCTCCTGCGAAAGCAGCTTGGTCTGCGTGTCGTGGGCACCGATGAGCGCATCGCTGGCATCCTTGTGCAGCTGCTCGGCCTTCTCAAAATCACCCTCGCGAGCAGCATCGAGCGCTGCAAGCAGATCGGTCTGGGCGTCACCTGCGTATGCGACAATCTCGAATCCAACCATCGAGATTTCTTCTTTGGTTGCCATATTGCGTTCCTTTCACATATGAACCAACGGAGAGCATCGCGTCCGGGCATACGCGCTGCGCTGTGTATGACAGAAACAATAACATTCAAACAAAAAGGAACAATGCAAACCGTTATTTCGAGCCGTGAACGGTCTTTTTTCGCCCGTGAACGGTTTCCAAACCATTTCGAACAATATCAAACATGATTAGCGTAAACCCAAACAGGACCGCACCCTAACGCAAATCGCGCACCGTATCGCCCTCTACGAGCACGCCGGGGATCAGCATGTGCTCCACGCCAGACGCAACCTCCTCGGCACCGGCGATCTTATCGACTGCCCACATGCCGACACGTTTGTTGTCAAAGCGCACGGTGGCCAGGCGACGATCGGGCACGATGTCACCCAGACTGTCATCTACACCCACCACGCTCACATCCTCGGGCACGTGCTTTCCGCGCGACTCGAGTCCGCGAATGCAGCCGTAGGCCATGGCGTCGTTGGAAGCATAAATGGCCGTACAGGTCGGATCGTCCGCCAGAGCCTGACCGGCAGCATACCCGCTCTGTGCCGTCCAATCGCCACGAACGAGTCGCGGTGGCTCAATGCCATGCGCGCGCAATGTCTCGCGCCACCCCTCCTCGCGCTGCATGCCCGAAAGCGAGCGCTCGGGACACGAGATAAAGTGCACGGTCTTGTGTCCCTGCCCCAGCAAGTACTCGACAACCTGGCGTGAGCAATCGAGCTGATCGTTATCGACCGTCGAGCACAGTGGGTGCTCCAGCATGGTAACGAGCACCGTCTGCATACCGGGCAGCGGCTCAAAGGTGCCAAAGTCCGCCGGCATGCGGTTCATGATCACAACCATGCCGTCTACCGGCAGCGCGCTCATGCGCGACGATGCGCTCTCGAGGGTATACGGATGCCCGTCTACTTTAGTGAGGGTGATGGCATAGCCATGTTTGTCGGCCGCGGCGGCAAAGCCCTCCATACGGTCGAGGTTGCCAGTACCGGTAATGTTGAACATGGCGACGCCGACGGTCTTAAACTTGCCACGGCGCAGCGATCGACCGGCAAAATTGGGGCGATACCCCAGCTCGCGCATGGCGGCACGCACCCGCTCCTTGGTCTCGGGGCGCACGCTGGGCGAATCGTGCACGGTGCGCGAGACCGTCTGCTCCGAGACGCCCGCGAGGCGCGCTACGTCTTTGACGGATACCGATTTTTTAACAGCGGCCATAGGTCGATCTTTCCGTGTCAACGATGCCATTGACGGCATCCTGCGCAGTCATATTAAACGCCTTCAAGTATATCCAACGCCGCCCCTGCAATACGCTCACCACCCAAAACCTACCGTTCACCGACATTTCTGCTTCCCCGAACGGCTTTTGTCGCCCAAATGTTAACGTTGCCATTGTGCAAACACAGAGCCACCGGGCGGCTCAAACGTTTACGCGCAAGGAATCGACGGTTCGCAGACACAGGAACCACCGGTTCGCGTCTTTTTTGTGTCCCAAAATGGCAACGTCAACATTTTGGCAAGCAAACGTCAAAAGCTACCATCGTTGCTAACCCACCGACTCTTAGGAGCTTTGCATGGAGCAACTCATCGCCACTATCGAAAAGGGCCAGCCCTTTTTCAACGCGATCGCCCGCAACAAGTACCTCAAGGCGATCCGCGACGGTTTTATCTCCGTCATCCCCATCATCATCTTCTCGTCCATCTTCTGCCTCGTAGCCTCGGTCCCCAACATCTGGGGTTTCTACTGGCCCAATGACATCAACAACGCCTTGTGGAAGTGCTACAACTACTCCATGGGCATCCTGGCCATCGCCTGCGCCGCCACCACGGCCAAGCACTTCGCCGACGCCCAGAACCGCGATCTGCCCAAGAATAACCAGATCAACTTTATCTCGTGCATGTGCGCGGCCATCATCGGCTTCCTGCTCCTTTCGAGCGACACGATCGCCACGGACGCCGCCAGCGGCTTCAACACCACCTACCTTGGTTCCAAGGGCCTGCTGACCGCCTTCATCGCTGCGTTTGTGACCGGCATCATCTACAAGTTCTTCATTAAGCGCAACATCACCGTCAAGATGCCCGAGCAGGTTCCGCCCAACATCTCGCAGACCTTTAAGGACATCATCCCCTTCTCCGTCTGCATCACCGTCTTTTGGGTCTTTGACATCGTCTTCCGCGCTGCCTTTGGCTTCTGCTTTGCCCAGGGCGTCATCCAGGTGTTCCAGCCCCTGTTCACCGCTGCCGACGGCTACATCGGCCTTGCTGTGATCTACGGCGCCATGAGCCTCTTCTGGTTCGTGGGCGTCCACGGCCCCTCGATCGTCGAGCCCGCCATCGCCGCCGCCCTCGTTGCCAACATGACCGACAACCTGGCTGCGTTCCAGGCCGGCCAGCACGCTTCCGCTGTCCTGACCCAGGGTGCCCAGTACTTCGTCGTCTGCATGGGCGGCACCGGCGCCACGCTTGTCCTGGTCTTTATGTTCTGCTTCCTGGCCAAGTCCCAGGAGATGCGCGCCGTCGGTAAGGCCGCCATCGTTCCCGTGTGCTTTGCCGTTAACGAGCCGCTGCTGTTCGCCGCGCCCATCGTGCTCAACCCCGTCTTCTTTGTCCCGTTTGTCTTTGCCCCGATCGCCAACATCTGGATCCTCAAGATCTTTATCGACTTCTTGGGCATGAACGGCTTTATGTACACCCTGCCCTGGACCGTCCCCGGCCCCATCGGCACCATCATGGGCCTGGGCTTCCAGCCGCTCGCCTTTGTGATGCTCGCCCTTATCCTGGTCGTCGACTTTGCCCTGTACTACCCGTTCTTCCGTGCCTATGACGCCCAGAAGTGCACCGAGGAGGCCGAGATCTCCCAGGAGGAGCTCGCCGCCAAGAACGCTGAGAAGGCCGCCAAGCTCAACGACGCCTTCCAGGGCAAGGCTGACGCCAAGAGCGTTGCCGCCGGCGCTGCTGCCGAGGCCGTGAAGGCCGATGCCCCCGCCGCTTCCGCGGCGCCCGCCACCGAGGCAACGACCGCCAGCGACCTCAACGGCAAGCGCGTACTCGTGCTCTGCCAGGGTGGCGGAACCTCGGGCCTGCTCGCCAACGCGCTGGCCAAGGCCGCCAAGGAGCGCGGCATTGATCTTGAGACCGCTGCCGAGGCCTATGGCAACCACGTGGACATGCTCCCCGACTTCGATCTGGTCGTCCTGGCCCCGCAGGCCGCAAGCTACCTGGCCGACCTGCAGAAGGACTGCGAGCGCGTGGGCAACAAGTGCGTCGCCTGCCGTGGCAAGCAGTACATCGAGCTCTCCCAGAACGGCGATAAGTCTCTCGCCTTCGTCTCCGAGCAGCTTTCGAAGTAAGTAACGCCCAGGGCCAGCCGACCATCCAAGACCGGCTGGCCCTTCGATTTAGACGATTGGATCATCATGTCCGTTAACCCTGCTAGCGTCACTAACCCGCCTGCGCAGTTTCCCGAGGACTTTGTCTTTGGCGGCGCCACTGCTGCCTACCAGGTAGAGGGCGAGACCCGCACTCACGGTAAGGGCAAGGTTGCCTGGGACGACTTCTTGGAGGCCCAGGGCCGTTTCTCCCCCGATCCCGCTTCGGACTTCTACAACCAGTACCCCGTCGATCTGGAGCTGTGCGAGGAGTTTGGCATCAACGGCATTCGCCTCTCCATCGCCTGGAGCCGCATCTTCCCCAACGGTATCGGTGAGATTAACCCCGAGGGTGTCCAGTTCTATCACGATCTCTTCGCCGAATGCCACAAGCACCACGTTGAGCCGTTTGTCACGCTGCATCACTTCGATACGCCGCTTCCCCTCTTTGAGAAGGGCGACTTCCTCAACCGCGAGACCATCGACGCCTTTGTGGACTTTGCCACCTTCTGCTTTAAGGAGTACGCCGACCAGGTGGCCTACTGGTTCACCTTTAACGAGATCTGGGCCGACGCCTCCAACACCTACATCGAGGGCACCTTCCCCGGTGGCGTCAAGGCGCATCTGGCCGAGGCCTTCCAGTGCGAGCACAACATGATGCTCGCCCATGCCAAGGCAGTACTGGCCTTCCACAACGGCGGTTTTAAGGGCAAGATCGGCGTCATTCAGTCGCTGGAGTTTAAGTATCCGCTCAACGAGAACGACCCCGCCGACATCAAAGCCGCCAACAACGAGCACGTGCTGCAAAACCAGTTCTTGCTCGACGCCACCTTCCGCGGCGACTACGCGCCCGACACCCTCGAGTGCGCCAACCGCCTGGCCGCCGTCTCGGGCGGTACCATCGAGATCCTAGACGAGGATCTGGAAATCATGCGCGAGGCCGCCCTCTACAACGACTACCTGGGCGTTAACAACTACCAGTGCCGCTTCTTGAAGGCTTACGATGGCGAGAACGACCTGCACCACAACGGTACGGGCGAGAAGGGCACCGGCCGCTGGCGCGTCAAGGGCATTGGCGAGCACGTGAACAAGCCCGGCATCCCCACCACCGACTGGGACTGGATCATCTATCCCGAGGGTCTGTTCGATCTGCTCGTCTACATTAAACAGCGCTACCCCAACTACAAGCAGATCTTCATCACCGAAAACGGCATGGGCTACAAGGACCCCTACAAGGACGGTTTTGTGGACGACCAGCCGCGCATTGACTACATCGAGCAGCACCTACGCTGGTTGCTCAAGGCCATGGAGGTGGGCGTCAACGTGGGCGGCTACTTCCTGTGGAGCCTGCAGGATCAGTTCTCCTGGACCAATGGCTACAACAAGCGTTACGGCTTCTTCTACGTTGACTTTGAAACCCAGAAGCGCACGCCCAAGGCAAGCGCCTACTGGTATAAGCACGTAGCGCAGACCCGTCGTCTGGACTAGCGGCTTGCGACCAGCGGAATTGCCCCGCTCACATAACCTGTCCCCATTTCTCAGCCGGGGGCGGCACGTCACACGACGCGCCGCCCCCGGCCTTTTTTGGGCAGACCGTACCGCACGTTTGTCTCAATCTGTAACATCTAGCTGAGATTTTCGGCCCTACCTGTTACAGGTTGAGATGAACGAGCCGAGCACGTCTATGCCCGCAGGTCCTTTACGCTGGAACGCTCGACCAACACGCCCGAGACGAGCGTGCGGCTTCTGGAGCTCGGGGCTTCCAGACCTGCGACGACCTCGTTAAGCGCACGGATGCCCAGCTCGCGGTGGCGAAACTTCACCGACGTCAGAATCGAATTGGGTATCGTCTTGTAAAGCTCATCGTCGAAGCCGATCACGGACACGTCTTCGGGCACACTGAGCCCTTTGTCACGTAGAGCCATCATCACGCCGTTTGCCATGCAGTCGTTAGCAGCGAGGACCGCCGTGCAATCGGGTTTATCGGCAAGCACAAGGCCCGCGGCATAGCCACTATCCGCATTCCAATCGCCTTGCAGAGGCTCGGGCGGCTCAATGCCACGCGCCTCGAGTGCCGCACGCCAACCTTTCATACGACACTGGCTCGACAGCGATTCTTTCTTACCAGAGACGAAGTACACGTTCTTGTGCCCGTGATTCAAGAAGTACTCACACGCCATGCGCGCGCCGCCCTCTTGATCGTCACTGACGGTGGAGCAGGTAGGATGCTCCATCGGTGTGATAATCACCGTCTTGAGGTCTTTCGGCGCCTCAAAGGTATCAAAGTCATCGACCATCTGGCGCAGGTTGAAAATCATGCCGTCGACGGGAAGCTGCGACATCCTATGCGCCGCTTCGGCAAGGGTCATCTTCTCCCCCGCCCGCTTTTTGATCACCGCGAGAGCAAAGCCTCGCTCTTCGGCGGCATCGGCGATACCGTCGATCATGTCCACGGCGCCGCCCGACAAGTGGAACACCACCACGCCGATGCACCCGTAACGGCCCAACTTGAGTGAACGCGCGGCAAAGTTCGCCCGGAACCCAAGCTCCTCCATGGCCGCATGGACCCTATCGCGCGTCGACTCTCGCACACTATCGGGCTCGTTGATCACGCGCGACACCGTCTTGAGAGAAACGCCCGCGGCAACTGCCACATCGTTCATCGAGACATTTTTCTTGTCCATCGTTGCCACTACTTCTCCAGTTGGTTTTGCATCGCTTGTTTTTTGTGTTCTAGCATACACTACCTGCCCGACTGACAAATCAGCCGTTTATCGGACAATATCGACCGTTCACCCGTAAATCCTTGTTGCTCTTCCAAAAATGTCTTACGTTGTCATTAACGAAATGACAACGTTGTCATTTCGCAATGCCTTCCTTAAGCAGGAAGGTTTCCGGGCAGTCCTGACCATCCATCGACGACCAGTTCCATCCACATGCATCGCGCATCAAGCAGCAAAGGAGCTCTATGGACGCCATCGTAAAGATGCTCGAAAAGCATCAACCGTTCTTTGAGAAGATCTCGAGGAACATCTACCTCCAGGCCATCAAGGACGGATTCCTTGGGTGCATGCCCATTGTCCTCACCTCTTCGATCTTCCTGCTGATCGCCACGCTTCCCGGCGTGGTCGGCATCACGCTGCCCCAGCCGCTCCTCGACTGGTGCAACAAGCTGTACAACTTCACCATGGGCGTCATGGGCATCATGGTTGCCGGCACCACCGCCAAGAACTTCACGGCATCCATGAACCGTCGCATGCCCGCCGGCAAAGTGCTCAACGACGGTTCCACCATGGTGGCCGCCCAATGCAGTATGCTGCTGCTCGCAGTCACACAGTTCACCACCAAGCTCGACGGCTCCGAGCTTTCGGTCTTCGATTGCACCAGCATGGGTACGCGCGGTCTGTTCTCGGCCTATATCGCCGCGTTCATTACCGTGTGGGTCTATAAGTTCTGCGTCTCGCGCGATCTGACCATCAAGCTGCCCAAGGAGGTCCCGGGCGCCATCGCTCAGAACTTCCGCGACATCATCCCCTTTGGCGGCGCCGTCATCATCTGCGGCATCATCGATGTCATCGTGCGCAACCTCATGGGCGTTCCGTTCTCCGAGCTGCTTATCAAACTGCTCTCCCCGCTCTTTACCGCTGCAGAAACCTATCCTGGCCTTATCCTTATCCAGGCAGCCACCGCGTTCTTCTGGTTCATCGGTGTCCACGGCCCCTCGATCGTCCAGCCGGGCATCGACCCCATCCGTCTTGCCAACCAGGCCGAGAACCTGCAGGTTCTGCTGGCAGGCGGCCACCCCGCCCACTCCCTCACCTTTAACATGTCGCTCGTGGGTGAGTTCGGAGGCACCGGCGCCACGTTCATCGTGCCGCTTCTGCTGATTCTCTTTATGAAGTCCAAGCAGCTCAAGGCCGTCGGTAAGGCCTCGATTGTTCCTGTTGCCTTCGCCGTCAACGAACCGCTGCTCTTTGGCGCGCCGATGATCCTTAACCCCTACATGCTCATCCCCTTTGTTACCGCCGGCTGCGTCAACGTGAGTGTTGCCAAGTTCTTTATCGATAACGTGGGCATGAACGGCTTCTCCTTCGTGGTGCCTTGGGCCACCCCCGCCCCCATCGGCATTTTCATCACCACGAACTTCCAGCTTATCGCCCTGGTATTTGTCGCGATCATCATCTTGCTGGACGCCATCATCTACCTGCCGTTCTTGAAGGCATACGATAAGCTGCTCTGCGACCAGGAGGCCGAGCGCGCCGCCGAGCTGGGTCTCGAGTCCAATGGTGCCGCTGCCATCGCCGCCAACGCCCCTGCGCCCGCTGTCGAGCAGACCACCGCTTCCGTCGAGACGACCGCCGCTGCCGCCGACAGCAAGACTGTCGCCGATCAGCCCGAGCCCGCCGCCGACGCATCCGCTAAGAAGGATGTTGACGGCCTGAAGGTCCTCGTCCTGTGCGCCGGCGCCGGCACCTCTGCCATGCTCGCCAACGCCATCAAGGAAGGTGCCGCACAGACCGGAGAGAACATCGCTTCCTCCGCAGGTGCCTATGGCCAGCACACTGCCATCATGGATCAGTACGACGTCATCGTGCTCGCCCCGCAGGTCCGTAGCTACTACAACGACATGAAGGCCGACACCGATCGCCTGGGCATTAAGCTGCTCGCCCCGCGCGGTAAGGAATATATCGACCTTACTCGCGACCCTGCTGGCGCCATCAAGTGGCTCCGCGAGAACCTCGACTAGTTTCTCCCCTGTTGGTGCCCGGATCCCCAGTTCGGGCACCTCTCCCTATTCGTATCCCACAGAAAGGATGACTCATGACCAACCCCATGCAGTTCCCCGACGGCTTTGTGTTTGGCGGCGCCACCGCCGCTTACCAGGTTGAGGGCGAGACGCGCACGCACGGCAAGGGCAAAGTGCCCTGGGACGATTTCCTGGCTGCTCAGGGTCGCTTCTCCCCCGATCCTGCAAGCGACTTCTACAACAAATATCCGGTCGATATCGACCTGTGCCAGCGCTTCGGCATCAACGGTATTCGCGTCTCCATCGCTTGGAGCCGTATCTTCCCCAGTGGCACCGGCGAGATTAACCCCGAGGGCGTCGCCTTCTATCACGAGCTCTTTGCCACCTGCAACAAAGCTGGCGTTATCCCCTATGTCACGCTCGATCACTTCGATACGCCCGAGGCCTTCTACCAGGACGGCGGCGAGGGATTCCTGACGCGCACGACCATCGACGCCTTCGTCGAGTACGCCAAGTTCTGCTTTGCCGAGTTCACCGAGGTCAAGCATTGGTTTACCTTTAACGAGATTCCCGCGACCGCCGAGGGCAGCTTTATCGTCGGCAACTGGCCGCACGGTGAGAAGTACCGTCTGGACAAGGCCTTCCAGCTCATGCACAACATGATGGTGGCCCACGCCAAGGCTGTCGTCGCCTTCCATGAGGGCGGCTTTGAGGGCGAGATCGGCATTGTCCAGAACCTTGAGCCCAAGTATCCCCTCGACCCCAACAACGCCGCCGACTGCGAGGCAGCCCGCATGGCCGACGTCATCAACAACCGCTGGGTACTCGACGCCACCTTCCGCGGCCACTATGCAGCCGACACCATGGAGGCTGCGACCAAGCTGGCCCATATCGCCGGCGGCGAGCTCGACGTCCGCGACGAGGACATCGCCGCGCTGACCGCCGCGCTCCCCTACAACGATTGCCTGGGTGTCAACACCTACAAGTGTCAGTTCCTGCGTGCCGCCGAGGGCGAAAACGACATCAACCACAATGGCACCGGCGACAAGGGCTCCTCGCGCTGGTTCCTCAAGGGCGTGGGTGAGTCATGCGTGCGCGAAGGCGTACCCACCACCGATTGGGACTGGATTATCTATCCCGAGGGTCTCTACGACCTGCTGCTGCGCATTAAGAACGATTACCCCAACTACAAGAAGATCTACATCACCGAGAACGGCATGGGCTATAAGGACGACTTTGAGGACGGCTTTATCGACGACGCCCCTCGCATCGATTACATGCGCCAGCATCTCGCGTGGATCCTCAAGGCGATCGACGGCGGCGTGAACGTCGACGGCTACTTTGTGTGGTCGCTGCAGGACCAGTTCTCCTGGACCAACGGCTATAACAAGCGCTACGGCCTGTTCTACATCGACTTTGAGACCCAGAAGCGCTATCCCAAGGCCAGCGCGTACTGGTACAAGAACGTCGCGAAGACCGGCCTGCTCATGGCCTAATTTCAGCCGCATGCCACCCGTCGGCCGCATACGAATCCCTCCACGGGTTCGCATGCGGCCGATTTTTTTGGCTCGGCCCGAGCAGGCCGTTTGTCTCGATCTGTAACATCTAGCAGGGATTTTCAATCCTAACTGTTATAGATTTAGACGAACGGGCGACCAGGGCTGAAAGATCTCAATCTGTAACACGTAGCCCACTTTTAACCGTCTAACTGTTACAGATCGAGACAATAAGATAGTCAAATCCGAACTTTCCAAGCAGTTATGAACCATGGTTTCCAGTTTTCGGTATCACGAACATACTTTCGGTATCATTTAATGGTATTATGATATCGAAAGTATGTTCGTGATACCGAAAGGAGCCGCATGCGCCAGTTCGATTACACCACAGTCCCAGCGGAACTCGAAGCAACTCCAATCACCAACCTCCTCCTCTCGATACGCGAGCATAAAGGCCGTCAGCTTGCTCTGAGTCAAGTCAAACCCGAGCTTCTATCGTCCCTAATGGAGGAGGCTAAGATCCAAAGCACCCGATCCTCCAACGGACTTGAAGGAATTGTTACCACCCAAAAAAGACTCAAAGCGATCATGGCGTATTCCGCCAAGCCAAGCTCCCGCGCAGAGGAAGAAATCGCTGGATACCGAGATGTGCTGTCGCTTATTCACGAGCAACACGATTCCATTCCCGTAACGCCATCGGTCATTCTGCAGTTGCATCGTGACCTCATGGCGCACACGGCAATCTCGTATGGAGGCCATTGGAAAGATGGCGATAACGAAATCGTCTCCATTGACGATCAAGGTAATCGATTTGTGCGCTTTAGGCCCCCTTCGGCTCTAGCAACCCCGGGACTTATTAAAGAAGCCTGCCAGTCCCTCAACGATGCTTTATCTCGCCAAGTTTGCGATCCCCTCCTTATATCGCTCCGCTTTATCTTCGATTTTGTTAGCATTCATCCCTTCAACGATGGCAATGGCAGGATGAGCCGGCTCCTTACAACGCTGCTGCTCGAAAAGACTGGATACGATGTTGCGCGTTACATCAGCATCGAACGACTTATTGAAGACAACAAAGCGCTTTACTACAACGCCCTCGCTGCAAGCTCCACTGGATGGAATGAAAATCAAAACACCGAAGTACCCTTTATCCGTTTCATGCTCGGAACAACCCTGGCCGCCTACCGACAGCTCGAGCAGCGTACCTTAATTGAATCAAGCACTCGTCCCATGTCGAAGCAAGCGCGCATCGCTGTTCTATTTCAACAGAGACCCGGCGTCATTAAGAAATCCGACATCCGGTCCAGCTGCCCCGATATCAGCGAGGTAACCGTTAAACGAACCCTCGGCCAGCTTGTTAGTTGCAGCGCAATCGAAAAAACAGGAGCGGGTCGTTCGACGGGCTACATACTCAAAGACGTCCATGCTCTAGAACTATTCTTGCAAGCCACAATACCCGATGGCGAGGCCGCAATAACAAAAGAGGCTTCAAAGGATAAGCTCCTTGAACGTGTAAACCACGCCGAGGATGAAAGCAGAGAAGGGCTCTATGAAGACTACGATTCATTCTCAAGGGACATAAAGACGAGATACGGAGTCTAGTCATATCTCAGAATAGCCTCATCCTTGTTGCCCAAAGTTATTTGCGCGTCATTGTGAAGCGGTAACCCCGCGCTGGCAAGGGCAAAAGTCCTCCTGCTGCGCTAGCTAGCAAATGACCTGCGCGTGCTCCTCGATGGCGGCGCGATCCTCGGCGGTAATACCCGGCTCGCACACCACGACGTCCAAATTGTCCAAGCGGCAGAAGGTGTAGAAGTCGCGCTTGCCGATCTTGCTGGAGTCGGCGATCAGATAGCGCGAGTCCGCTTTGCTAAAAGCGAGCTGCTGGATACGGCCCTCGTCCATGTTGGACGTGGACACGTCGCCGTCCAGAATGCCGTTGGCACCGATAAACGCCGTGTCAATCCCTAGTGCGCGCAGGGTATCCTCGGCCATGGGGCCCACAAAGGCGGCGGTGCGGCGACGGTACATGCCGCCCACCGGGCACAGCTCGCAATCCTCGCGCGCCTCGAGCAGGCTAAAGGCCGAAAGCGAATTGGTCACATAGATGGAAGACAGTTTGTCGGTGACTCGGAGAGCGCCAATGCGATCTCACGACGGTTGCGCGTATTGTCTCAATTAGATACTCAACGAAATACGGCCCCGCAGCTCAATAAGCTGCGGGGCCGTACCATACACCGACGAATCAACGACGAAGTGCATCCACTATTTGGCCAGCTCCTGAACGATCCAGTCAATTGCACCTTCGGGATCGTTGGTAAGGTCGATATACTCCTTGCCCCTTGTGGTGAGCAGTTTAATTCCAAGGCGATCGGTATCGGCCTTCATAGCGTCATAGTACATGCGTGCCTGGGGCGCCAGAACAATCACGTTGTACTGATCCATCGTCTCATAGTGGCTTCCGTACGCACCGGACTGAGAAACCAGATCGATACCCTTAGCAGCGGCACCTTCGCGAAGAGCATTTGCCAAGAGAGTCGAAGTGCCGGCACCCTGGCAAAGCACAAGCACGCGGATCTGCTCCGCCTTGTCCTTTACCGCCTCGAGAGCTTTTGCGACATTTTCCTGTGCGGCAATAGCATCTGCATCCGAGGTTCCTGCAGTCTCCTTTGCAGACTCTTCCAAACAAAGCTGATGGTCATACGCCTTGCAGAACGGATAGTAAATCACAAAGTCAACGACCAACAGCACTGCCATCAATACGAGAGAACGCAGATCGAGACCCGTGGTGAGGAACGCACCAATTGGGCCGGGAAGCGCCCACGGCATGGTATACATGGGGGCGTTCATTCCAATTACGTCAATGAAAAACTTACCGATTATGGCGTTGACCATAGGAGCCGCTAGGAAGGGCACGAACATATAGGGATTGAGAACGATCGGCATACCGAAGAGAACGGGCTCGTTAACTCCAAAAATCACCGGGATAATCGATGCCTTGCCCATGGCTTTAAGCTGCTTGGAGCGCATAAACATGATCAGGATAATAGGAACGATGAACGTGCAGCCAGAACCGCCCAGACCGCCGATGAAGCTTGTAAAGTCCTGCGTGAGAGCAATTGACGGGTGTCCACCTGCTTGGAAAACCTCAAGATTGGTAACGGTATTGCCGTAGAGCGCAGCATTGATCGGACTCATGACAACCGAAGCACCGTGGATACCCATAAATTGGAAAAGCGCGACCGCGCCTTCGATAAGCGCCATGCCAGGATAGGTGTCGACCGCGGAGAACAGCGGCGAGATGAGAGCGGATACCAAATTGGCGAACGGCACAGCAAGCAGCCTGCGGCTCGCAAGATCGATAAAAGCGCACGCAAGGATCGAAAACCCAAATGCAAAGATATCGCGAAAACTCTGCGCAATAGAGCCAGGGACCTCTTTGGGAAGCTTGATCGTCACATTATGGCTAATGCACACCTTATAGATATTAACGGTCAAGAATGCGGCTACGAACGCAGCGAGAAAACCCTTGGTTCCCATATAGCCGGTTTCAAAAACAGATGTATCTGCTCCGCCAATCGAGACAACATCGTTTGTCACCGATAGCAAGAGCATGCCGCACATGGCACAAACCATGCACGAGGTGGGGTTGAGAGATTTACCCGAAGGCATGCGACGGTTCATCGACATGGCAAGTGAGCTCGCCGTGGTGCCGGCCACCATAATGCCAAGAAGTCCCATGGTATATGCATAGATTTTATTGAAGAAATCCAGCACCTCAGACGGAAGCGTGATGCCTACATAGGCAGGGAGCGTCGAAAGAAGAAGGAACAGGCTCGAGAACAGCACAATTGGCATATTCGAGAGAAAGCCATCCTTAATCGCCACCAGATAAATGTTCCTCGAGATTTTGTCGAAGAGGGGCTGGTGTTTTTCAAGGAATTTGACGATAGCGTCCATAACACATCCTTTCATGATTCCCGGGCACACAACGATTTATCCGGACTCAACCGTCGTCGTCCCCGTTTGTATCCACTTATGCAAGTGAATACGTTCTTGTGCGAAATGTAATATCATTTGCGCGATTTGTCATAACCAATTCTTTTTCCGCTTTGTCGATATGTCAAGAATTCAAATACTTATTCGGTGAACGGTAGTTGATTAATTTAAGGTTTTCCCAGCTAATGGCTATTTTTTCCGAGCAGTACAATAAGTTTGCAACCGTTCACCGATTGGATATAACATATTGAATATATTGTTGTAACAATATTAGAGACAATGTCACAAGCCTGTCGTTCTAGTCAAAGGAAGTAACAATGCCCAAACGATTACTGAACATGTCCGCATCCGATTTTGCCGCCACGTCACCCATGGATCTAAAACAGGCAATTCTGGCTTCCGAGGGACGTACCATCATGGCGGAAAACGTACCCTCTTCCCAATTTCTCGGCGGCGTTACTAATGCAGAAATCGAACGTGCCGCAGGTGCCGACCTGCTTCTGTTTAACGCGCTCGATGTGTTCGATCCAGTTATTGCCGGTATTCCAGATGATCTCAATGAAAACCCGGTCACTTGGGTGAAGCGAGCATGCGGAAGGCCCATTGGCGTCAATCTGGAGCCAGTTGATAACGAGGCAGAGATGTCTGAATCCCGAACGGAAATCCCCATGGGTCGTCGCGTCTCTCCCAAGACCTTAGAAAAGGCTAACGAACTCGGATTTGATTTTATCTGCCTGACGGGCAACCCTGGAACCGGCGTCTCCAACGATGCAATCGCCCATTCGATTAAACTCTCCAAAGAGCATTTCAATGGCCTGGTCATAGCCGGAAAAATGCATGGAGCGGGCGTTGCGGAACCTGTCATGACGCTCGAAATTGCGCGCAAGTTTGTTGACCTCGGCGTCGATATCCTTCTCGTGCCAGCCCCCTACACCGTCCCTTGCTTCCAAGAAGCAGACCTGCGCGCCATCGTAGACTTTGTACGATCCCACAACGTAGGCAAGTCAATTGAAGAGAAGGTTCTCGTCATGGCGGCGAACGGGACGAGTCAAGACTCCTGCGACAGCGAGACCATTAAGAAAATAGGCCTTGCAGCAAAAGCAGCCGGCGCTGACCTCCAACATATCGGGGACTCCATGAACGGTATTTGCCTGCCCCAGAATATCTTCACGCTCGGACAAGCCCTTCGTGGATACAGGCATCAGATCGTCATGCTGAGCCGCTCTGTGATACGTTAAGGTTACCTTGCCCACGTTACATCCCGACTGAGGCAACCATCAGGTATAACCAACATGCAAACTGAGGCTCTAATGCTCGATACACACGAAAAACGGCCACTCTATTTACAGCTCACCGACGCGCTGCTCAAGCAGATCGTCGATGAATATCAAGCAGACGATAAACTTCCAACAGAAATGGAACTCTGCGACGAATACGCCGTAAGCAGAACAACCGTCCGACTTGCCATGAGTGAGCTGGAGCGTCGTGGAAGTATCTATCGAATCCAAGGTAAGGGATCGTTTGTTGCACCGAAACGCGTTAGCGAGCTCAATTCACTTTTAGACTTTGACTTTGCAAGCCATTGCGATGGCGTTGATCCGGATGCCATCACCAAACATTTCGGCGGCCTCACATCAGGTCGTCCAATTTCCGTAATGATGCTCCAACAATTTGGATGTCAAAGTCGCGATGAAATTCAGCGTCTTGAATTGACCTACGAACTTGAAGGCAGCTTCATAGGCGCTGATACGTTTTTCATTTCAAAGTCGCGCGTTCCGAATAACCAGTTAGATTTTCAGGCATTTAGCAGAATCATGGACGACTTGTCCAAGTCTATCCAATCTGTTAGGGAAAGCTATAGAGCACGTCAGCTTAGCGATTCCGAAGCCAGTAATTATGGTGTTGCAAAACTTCCGGTCATCGAACTGACTCATTATGCTTACGACTCCGGAGGCAAACTAATCTCAATTGTCTGCCGCACCGTCTTAACTGGGCGGGTCCCTTATCAAAACTTTATTTTCAAGTCCTAATGTTCTTTTTCTTTTGTCTCGATCTGTAACACGTAGCCGAGTTTTTAAGTCCTAACCGTTACAGATCGAGACAAACAAGGTAGACCCCACCGAATTGTCTCAATCTGTAACACTAAGACCGGTTTTGGACGTCTAGATGTCACAGGTTGAGACGATTTGATAGTGGAGTCCTCATTTGCGCGTCATATCGCGTAGCGCTGACGCGCTGGTTTCCACAATGACAGGAGGTAAAAGTCCTCCCGCATCGCCCGTTGGCAATCCCGTAGCGCTAGCTAGCAAATGACCTGCGTATGCTCCTCGATGGCGGCACGATCTTCGGCGGCGATGCCCGGCTCGCACACCACGGCGTCCAGGCTGTCCAGACGGCAGAAGGTGTAGAAGTCGCGCTTGCCAATCTTGCTGGAATCGGCGATCAGATAGCGCGAGTCGGCCTTGCTAAAGGCGAGCTGCTGGATGCGGCCCTCTTCCATGTTAGACGTAGACACGTCGCCGTCCAAAATGCCGTTTGCGCCGATAAAGGCTGCGTCGATTCCCAGCGCGCGCAAGGTGTCCTCGGCCGTGGGGCCCACAAAGGCGGCAGTGCGGCGACGGTACACGCCGCCCACCAGGCACAGTTCGCAGTCTTCGCGCGCCTCGAGCAGGTTAAACACCGAAAGCGAATTGGTCACAATGCGCAGGCGAAACGCCGGCAGCATCGAGGCCATCTGCTCAACCGTGGTGCCCGTGCCCAAAAAGATGGTCGAGCCTTCCTCGATAAGCTCCACAGAACGGCGCGCAATCTGCAACTTTTCCTCGGCATGTTTCGTGCGCTTCTCGCTGTGCGAATACTCATGGCGCAGCATAGCGTGTGGACGGCTCTGCGCACTGCGGGCTCCGCCGTGCACGCGCTCGATCTCGCCCAGGCTCGCAAGCTCCTCAAGGTCACGGCGGATCGTCATATCCGAGACACCTAACGCATCCGAAATCTCCTTGACCGAGACCGTTCCCTGTTCCTCGAGCAGCTGCCGAACCTTATCCTGTCGCTCCGCTTTAATCACGATGAGTCCTCGCTGTTCCACGCTCACGTCAATTCAAACAATAACGAACAAATTGTATCAGACTCGCGCGCGTCAGAAATGAACACCCGCACAGCTCCAATCATCACTTTTTTGAGAAAAATACCCCCTGCTTTAGTGGGGTGTAGTGATAATCTCGCCTGTTCGCGCTACAGTTTGTCCGAAATACCTCGATGTTAGGAACCAAATGATCACTTCCGAGCTTTTCGGCACCGCGCCGTGCGGTACCCCCGTTCATCGCTACACCCTCAACGGGCCCGAGATCTGCGTTCGCATTATGGACTATGGCGCCACCGTGCTGGGCATCGACGTGCCCGACATTCCCGGCAACGTGCGCGATGTGGTGCTGGGCTTCGATAAGCTCGAGGATTACTTTGACAACCCCGCCTGCTTTGGCGCGACCATCGGCCCCGTGGCAAACCGCACCGCGGGCGCCACGATCACCATCGCCGGCACGGACTGGCATATGCCAGCCAACGAAGGCGTCAACAACCTGCACAGCGATCTTGAGCATGGTCTGCACAAGCGCGTATGGGATGTTGAACTCGACGAGGTCCACAACGCCGTGCGCATGACCACCTCACTTGAGGATGGCGAACTGGGTCTCCCCGGCAACCGCACCTTTACGGCCGTGTTTACCGTGACGCGCACCGGCGTCTTTCGTGTCGAGTATGGCTGCGAGAGCGACCGCGCCACCTACGTGTCCATGACCAACCACACGTACTTTAACCTTGCCGGTCATAACGCTGGCATGGACTGTGAGCACTTCTTTGTTGCTAACGCCGCCCACTACCTGCCCATTAACGAGCAGAACATCCCCACCGGAGAAATTGCCCCGGTCGAAGGAACACCGTTTGACTTTCGCGAGCTGCGCCCCGTCGCTCCCGGCATGGAAGCCGACGACCCGCAGATTAAGCAGGCACGTGGCTACGATCACTGCCTGTGCATCGATGGCTATCAGTACGGCCGTAATCTGCGCCGCGCGATGCACGTCGAGGAGATGTGGACCGGCCGCGAGCTTGACTACTACACCACCGCCCCGGGTGTGCAGCTCTACACCGGCAACTGGCTGGGCGACGAGCACGCCAAGGACGATGCCAACTATGGCTGGGGCGCCGGCTTTGCCCTCGAGGCAGAGATGTACCCCGACACGCCGCACCAGCCGCTGTTCCCGCAGGGCAT
>CAUFXK010000037.1 GCA_959596495.1 uncultured Collinsella sp.
ACGTTGGAGAAGCCCATGCCGGCGACATACTGGCCAAGAGCCATGCCCTCGCGGCCGGAGCCGGGCTGACCGGACTTGGCCTCGGCGACGGAGTCACGCAGGTTCTCGCTGATCAGCTTAATAGCCTCAAAGTGGAACATGTCGGAGAGCTCCCAAGCACCCTTGGTGGTGTAGCCCTCGATGGCGTGGGTCAGAGCGTCCATACCAGTGGAAGCGGTCAGGCCGGCGGGCATGGAAGCCATCATGTCAGGATCGACGACGGCGACCTCGGGGGCGTCGTTGGTGTCGACGCACACGAACTTGCGAACCTTCTCGGGGTCGGTGATGACGTAGTTGATGGTCACCTCGGCGGCGGTACCGGCGGTCGTCGGCACGGCGATGGTGAACACGGCGTGGTTCTTAGTCGGAGCAACGCCCTCGAGGCTGCGGACATCGGCGAACTCGGGGTTGTTGATGATGATGCCAATGGCCTTAGCGGTGTCCATGGAGGAGCCACCACCAATGGTCACGATAGCGTCAGCCTCGGCGGCCTTGAAGGCCTCGACGCCGTCCTTGACGTTCTGGATAGTGGGGTTGGGCTTAATCTCGGAGTAGAGGCTCCAAGCGATGCCGGCGGCGTCGAGCTCGTCGGTCACCTTAGCGGTAACGCCAAACTTAACCAGATCGGGGTCGGAGCAGACGAAGATCTTCTTGTAGCCGCGACGCTGGAGCTCGCCGGGGATCTCCTTGATGGCGCCGGAACCATGATAAGAGATGGTGTTGAGAACGAAACGATTAGCCATTGATAGCCTCCCATCGTGTGCGGGGCATCCATTACGCCCCGCGCTATAAGTCCCATCCTAACGCTTTTGAAACAAAAAACGCGTGAGAACGTCAAAAGTGTTAAAGCGTTTCAACAGAATAACGGAGCCCTAGTCCTTCCCTCCCGACAGCAGCGAAGGCTAGATTATGGGAGCAATCGCCCAAAGAATACGACCGACTCAGTCTATAAATTGTTTCTGTTTTAGCAATATATGTTTGACAATACGTTTATAAAAAGATACTTTGTAGTGAATAACATGCATGCAGCAAATAACGTCATTCATTTTGTTAGAAATTGCCCATGCGGTTATTGCAGCTGCATCTACTGCAACGTACAGCGTAATTCTCCGCACGAAGCAGAAGACGGTTCCAATTCGATCGAGGCGATGACACATGGTGGCTAGTTGTACTAAATCGAGCAAGACGGCTACAAACGAATATCAAATCTCAATTGAAGGTAACCCTTATCCGCATACTCTGGCTCTCATCAACCCAGCAGGAGACAACCTCAACTTCAAAAAACATGGGTTCACGGGTCCACTAGGACAGCTATTGAGTCTTAAATATACCGTTTATGACGATGCAAATGAAAAACTCTTCACTGTCGTCGACGGTGGTTTTAGCAACATGCCCAGGGTTGCGCTCATCATCGAACACAAGGAAGTTGCGGTGTTTGATTATGGCCTAAACAGACTTGAGATGAAGTGCGTAACGAACATACCGAATTACACAATAAAAGGTAACTTCCTATTTGGAGATTACGATATATTCAGCCAACGGGAAGTGAAACTATCTTCAGTTATCGTCCTTCAATGTGATAAACAATCGTGCTTTAGCATACAGGTTTTGGATAAAGCCGAATTAGCCGCCGCAATTGGAATACCTACAGCCATTGCCCTTCTTAGGGCTCGGATTGAAGAGCATCTCGAATAAATCGCAAAAAGCAGTTCGTAGCAACATTCAGGAGCTGGATAGTTTTTTCTGGCTCCTGAATGTTGTTACGAACATGCACCTTAGCGCTTAAGACTCGCGGTCTGCCAGTCAGCTATGATGCGGGCCCATTTCCTGTGCAAATCGCGCTCGCGGTCGATAAACATGATGGCAAACGCGACAAACAGCAGCAAGCTCGCCACGACGATGGCATGCAGGCCCATGCGCTCAATACACCAGTTGCCCAGCACGGCGCCAAACACAAAGGTAAAGATCACGCCAAAGTACAGCACGCCGTTTTCCAAAAAGCCGCGCTTGTGGGTGATGATGTAGTCGTCCACGTTTTGCAGCGCGTTGCGCAGGTTACCGATGCACATGGTCGTGGCGATGCCGTGACCATGTATCTTGCGGAAGCTCTCGACCTGCATGCCGCAGGCAAACGAGGTGAGGCAGTTGGCGAGCAGGTTGTAACCGCCACCGGGGATAAAGCTCACGCCCAGCAAGATGACGGCTTCAAAGAACACCGTCACTTGGCGCCAGTGAATCACGCTGCCAAACCGCTCGTGTACCAGGTCGGCAAGCATAATACCCACAGCAAACGACACCACAGGGAAGAAGTAGCGCCCCGCAAGTGCCCAATTGCCCTCCGAGATGCTCACGCCCACGAGCAGGATGTTGCCCGTCTGCGCGTTGGCGAAAACATGATCGCGCCCAATGTACGAATACACATCCATAAAGCCACCGGCGAGCGCCAAGATGATGCCCAGCTCGATGGACTCCGATATCTGTTTGGCACGCTGCATCGTCGTGCATCCTCCTTGTTGACGACTCTCTCGTGCGTTGGCGGAAACATAGCCGCCGTTCATACTGTAACCCATTGACAACATGGCATGCGCGCGAGACGGGTTCTCCAACGCGCAGATACACAGTCTGGAAACAAACGGCGGGTGCGACACACGCATCGACGTGCCGATCCGCCAGCCCATGTACTCCACCAGTCTTTTTAGCGCCGTCCCAAAAAGACTGGTTACAATTACGTGCAGCATACTAACAACGGGAGGAATCGTGGCAAAAAAGCCCCAGGACGCTCAGCACAACCAGCACGGCAAGCATGCCCAGCGCGGCCAGCAGCAAAAGCGCGGCGGTAAGGCGCAGGCCACGGCCTCCCCCGCCACCCGGGTCGCGCACACTCCGGCTGCGCCCGCCCGTCCCTGGCGACCGGGCCGCGATAAGTTCCTCCCCGTCAGCCGCGCCGACATGGATGCGCGCGGCTGGGACCAGTGCGACTTTGTCTACATCTGCGGCGACGCCTACGTGGACCACCCTAGCTTTGGTATGGCCATCGTCAGCCGCGTGCTCGACGCACACGGCTACAAAGTGGGCATTATCTGCCAACCCGACTGGACTGACCCCGCCAGCATCACGGTGCTCGGCGAGCCTCGCCTGGGCTTTCTCGTCAGTGCCGGCAACATGGACTCCATGGTCAACCACTATTCGGTGACCAAGCACCGCCGCCACACCGACGCCTATACCCCCGGTGGCGAGGAGGGGCGCCGTCCCAATCGTGCCGTCACGGTCTACGGCAACCTCATTCGCCAGACGTTCAAGGACGCTCCCATCATTATCGGCGGCATCGAGGCAAGCCTGCGTCGCCTGGCCCACTACGACTACTGGCAGGACAAGCTCAAGCGCTCGGTACTGCTCGACTCGGGCGCCGACATCCTCATCTACGGCATGGGCGAGCACGCGATCGTCGAGATCGCCGACGCGCTCGACGCGGGACTGCCCGTCGATCAGATCACCTATATCAACGGCACCGTCTACCGCACAGGCTCGCTCGACGAGGTCTACGACTACGACCTGTTGCCCAGCTGGGACGACCTTGCCGCCGACAAGCTCAACTACGCGCGCAGCTTTAACGTGCAGCAGCAGAATATGGACCCCATCACCGGGCATCGCCTGGTAGAGCCCTACCCCAACAGCGTCTATGTGGTGCAGAACCCGCCATCGGCGACACTCACCACCGATGAGATGGACGAGGTTGCCGAACTCCCCTACGCACGCGATTGGCATCCCGACTACGACGCGGCGGGCGGCGTGCCGGCCTTTGCCGAGATCAAGTTTTCCATTAGCTCCAACCGCGGCTGTTTTGGCGAGTGCTCGTTTTGCGCCCTCACCTTCCACCAGGGTCGCGTGTTGCAGATGCGCAGCCACGACTCGATCATGCGCGAGGCCGAGCTGCTCACGCGCGATCCCGAGTTTAAGGGCTACATCAACGACGTGGGCGGGCCGACGGCCAACTTTAGCCGTCCCGCCTGCGACAAGCAGCTCAAGCACGGCGTGTGCAAGAACAAGCGCTGCCTGTGGCCGAGCGTGTGCAAGAACATGGTGGTCGACGAGAGCGGCTACACGCAGCTGCTGCGCGATCTGCGCCAGCTGCCGGGCGTCAAGAAGGTCTTCGTCCGCAGCGGCATCCGCTTTGACTACACCATGGCCGACGCCTCGGACGAGTTTTTGCGCGAGCTGCTGGAGCACCATGTCTCGGGCCAGCTGCGCGTAGCGCCCGAGCACGTGAGCGACGCGGTGCTATCCGTAATGGGCAAGCCGAGCCGAGCTGTCTACGACGCGTTCTGCCGTAAATTTGAACGCCTGAACCGCGAATACGGACTCAAGCAGTATGTGGTGCCATATCTGATCTCGAGCCACCCGGGCTCAACCATGAAGGAAGCCGTGGACCTTGCCGAGGCCGTGCGCGACATGGGCTATATGCCCGAGCAGGTGCAGGATTTCTACCCCACGCCGTCCACCATGTCGACCTGCATGTACTACACCGGCGTGGACCCGCGCACCATGGAGCCGATCTATGTGGCGCGCGACCCGCACGAAAAGGCCATGCAGCGCGCACTGATTCAGTATCGCAAACCCGAGAACTATAAGCTGGTACGCGAGGCGCTGGAAAAGGCCGGCCGCCGCGACCTGATTGGCTACACCAAGCATTGTCTGATCCGCCCCGTGCCGCCACGCCCGGGCGAGACGTCTGCTGGCGGTGGACATGGCACCGGCAAGAAGGGCGGCAAGGCCCACGGTGGTGCCGGCGGCAAGGGGCCCAAGGGCAGCAAGGGGCACGGCGGCATGTCGCGCGCGCAGAACACCGCCGGCCGTAACCGTGCGGCGCAGGGGCGCCAGGGCGCTAACGGAGGCGGACGCCGCAATTAGGGCAGCGATGCGCTCGCTGCGTCCATCCCACACGCTTGGCGCAGCGAGCGCATCGCCTCTATCAGCATAAAGCCGGCGATGGCAACCGTGACCACCACGTCGAGCGGTGTGTTCACAAACCAGAGCAACGTCATGAGATACGACCCGGCATTAAAGGCAAAGTGCAGCAGAATCGTGTAGCGGAGCTTTCCGGTCGTCACGAGCACCCAACCAAAGATGAGGCCGGCGGCGCCCGCGTAGCAACCCTGCACCCAATTCATGTGCATAAAACCGAAGATCGCCGCCTGCAGCACAATCGCCGCGGCGATACCCCACGTACTTGGGGCCGCCCAGGGCACCATGGCGCCGCCCTGCGCGCTCACACGACGCCGGCGCTTCCAAAGTGGGCGGCACTGCGGATTAAACGCTCGGAGCGAAAACTCAAAAATTATGCCGCGCACCAGCAGTTCCTCGCAAAACGGAGCGCCGAGCACCGTGGTCAGGACGGCCAGATAGCTCGTGTCGCCCATGCCCGTCTCCTCGACAAGTTCGCTATAATCGGCCGCGGCATCAGGCAACAGCGACAGCACAGCGTCGGTCACGTAGCCAACGACCACCTGCAGGGCAAGACCGATCACGATAACGCAGGCGATGCGTTTCCACGCCCCACGCGCTCCCCCGCCAAGCGGGCGCTCGCCCTGCCAGCGCGCCATAAACGATCGCGGCCACAGATAACGCCACCACAGCAGCGCCATCAAAAACGACGCCGTCTGAGCGGCAGCCTGGAACCATTGGATATCGAGATTGTCGATCGGATAGCCCGTCAGCACCGATACGGCATCGAGAACTGAAAACAGAACCACGCTCAGGGCTATATCGGCAGCGACAACGCCAAAACAGGCAAGCGCCCACACCATCGCATTGAGCATGCCAACCTCCTCAAAACCGTTCCCTAGTTCTACCACAACTCGGCAGAGAGCTGATCCCATGGGGACGGAGGAAAACGGATCACTTATTGACGAGAATCGGGCGCAGTGCCAAAGGCCCCGCTGGGCGAAATGTCGAACGGAAAGGTGCCGCAGCGATTAAACGCGGCGATAAACATGCGGATGGCGTTGGACGGCGTGGTACCTACGAGCTGGGTTGCCGCCGCGAAGGCCGCCTTTTCCTCGGGCAAGACCTTCGCGACAACCGGGGTCATGTGTTCTGCCATGGCGCTTCCTTTTTGAAACGACGGTGGTGCGGATAGATGCGGGCCGCGCGGCTGGGCGACGGGCTGTGAAGGCAACCCGATTGGCCCGCATCTGGAGTTTGTTTCTACGGCGTTGGTACTACTTGGTATTCCTAAGTATTACCCCGCAGATAGAATACCACATCTGCTCCACTCCAAAGGTAGATTTCTACCAAGTTGGTGCATATGAACCTGTCGCCCTTCTCACCAAACGGCAATGCCCCGTCCACGCAAATACGTGAACGGGGCATTGTTCAAATTGTGCCGTCAGTGACTCTTTTGCGCCAGCGGCCTTCTAGCTCTAGCTAAGCTCGGGCCAGTAACCCTTGTTGGCCTCGATCATGTCGTCGAGGACTTCCTTGGCGACCTTCATCGAAGGCACGGTCTTGTTGAGCGTAAAGGCCTTGAGCGCCTTCTCGTACGAACCCTCGATCGTGGCCTCGACCACGAGCTTCTCGGAGTTCAGCTGCTGCATCATAAGACCCTGCTGGAACAGCGGAATGTTGTCGCGGCTGATGACCTCGGGGCCGTTCTTGCCAATGTAGGCAGGCAGCTCGACCATGGCGTCGTAGGGCATGTTGGGGATAGCGCCCTTGTTCTCGCAAATGACCAGGAAGCGCTGCTTGGTATCGTTCTTCAGAGCGATGGCCAGGTCGGCAATCCAGTCGCCGTGGCTGCCCGCATAGAACGTGCTCTCGTCGATCTCGCCCGTCTTCTCGTAATGGTCGATGCCGTCAAAGAGGTTCTTCTCGCGCGTCTCCTCAACCTCGTTTGCACGAGTGCGCTCGGGGTTGGAATGCTCGACGAATTCCTTCTGCTGCAGGTAGTAGTTCAGGTACGTGTTGGGCAGGTACTCCGGGAAGCACTCCATGATCTCGTACTCGCCCTTCCAGACGTAGTACCAGCTGCCCTTGGTGTGGCGGTTCTGCTCGGGGTGCTCGTCGGTGGCCTCCTCGGGCTTCTTGGACATCAGCGAGCCCATGCCCTTGAGGTACGAATCGGGCAGCAGAATCTCATGCTCCTTGATGTACTCGCGCAGCTGCGGGAGCACCTCCTCGCCCTTGTGGCGAATCGAGGTGAACCAGCCAAAGTGGTTGAGGCCAAAGTAATCGTACTCGACATCCTTCTTGTCGATATCGAGCGCGGCGCAAACCACGTCGATGATCGCGATCGGCATGTCGCAGATGTTGATGATGCGAGCGTTGGGACGCAGCACGCGGCAGCCCTCAGACACGATGGCAGCGGGGTTGGAGTAGTTGAGAATCCAGTAGTCCTTCTTGGCGTACTTCTCGACGTCATCAATCAGCTCGACCATGGGGAAGATGGTGCGCATGCCGTAGGCAAGGCCGCCGCAGCCGCAGGTCTCCTGGCCAACGCAGCCGTGACGCAGCGGAATCTTCTCGTCCTGCTCGCGCATGGCATAGCCGCCCACGCGCATCTGGGCAAACACGAAGCTCGCATCGGTAAAAGCCGTCTCCTTGTCGGTGGTCACCGTAAGCTTGATGTCCAGGCCAAGGTCCTCGTGCAAAATCCAGTCCACGAGCACGCCGATCTTGCGCTGGCGCTCCTCGTTGATGTCGTACAGACGAATCTCGTCAACATCAAGCTCGTCCTTGCGCAGGGCGATGGACTTGACGATGCCGGGGGTAAAGGTGGATCCGCCACCACACAGAGTAATGATCATTGTTTACTGCTCCTTCTCAATTGCGTTTTCGACCTTGTCGCGCATTTCGGCGACCTTCATGCCAAAGATGATCTGGATATTGTTGCCGTTGCGGTTAATGCCGCTGTTAGGCACGTGGTTGATGAGGTTCTCATCGATGAGGTCCGGGTTCTTAACGTTCACGCGAAGACGCGTAAAGCAGTTCTCGAGCTCCTCGATGTTGTCCTTGCCGCCAAGACCTGCGACCAGGTCGGCAATACCTGCATCGACGCCCTCTGCGGGAGCTGCGGCAACAGCGCCCTGCTTCACCGCGACAGACGCGGCGGCCTCGCCCTCGGCAACGGACTCGGCGAGCTCGGACTCCTCCTCGCGACCAGGCGTGTGGAGGTTGAGCTTCTTAATAAGGAAGGTGAAGAGGAAGAAGTACAGCGCGGCGTTGACGACTCCGAGCACGAGCATCATCGGCCAGTTGGTCTTATCGACACCAAGAACCAGGTTGGAAACCACGATGTTGATGATGCCGCCTGCAGTCGAAGCGGGCACGGAGAGGACCTTGAGCAGGACCAGGAAGATGCCGGAAAGAACCGAGTGAACGACAAAGAGCACGGGAGCGGCAAAGACAAAGAGGAAGTCCATGGGCTCGGTGACACAGGAGAGCACAGCGGTGATGATCAGCGGGATGATAACGGCCTTGGTCTTATCCTTGTTCCCCTTGTAAGCGGTGAAGATAAA
Source organism: uncultured Collinsella sp. (assembly GCA_959596495.1). Taxonomy (GTDB): domain Bacteria; phylum Actinomycetota; class Coriobacteriia; order Coriobacteriales; family Coriobacteriaceae; genus Collinsella. The sequence continues at coordinate 8,553 of CAUFXK010000037.1, forward strand.
GGCGAGACCGATACCGATGTAGGGCCACAGGTTGTTGAAGGTGTAGCTGTTGAAGTAGGTGCTATCGGAGAAGGGCTGGCCCGTCATTGCCATCTCGGCGACACGGATGGGATAGGCGCCGGCGATAACCTGATCACCCAGCGTAAGGGTGCCGCCCACATCGGAGAACTGGAACGGGGTGTAGATGAGGTGGTGCAGACCGGTGGGAACGAGCAGCTTGTTGAGCATGCCGTAGATAAACAGACCAATGTTGCCCGACTCCTTAATGATGCCGGCAACGGAGGAGATGGCACCCTGAACCGGAGGCCAAACGATGCAGAAGCCAGCGCCCATGATCCAGGAGATGATGATCATGATCAGGAACGGAAAGCGAACGCCCGAGAACATCGAAAGGGCAATGGGGAACTGCTTGTTCGAGTACTTGTTGAACACGGCACCGGTGATGCAACCAAGAATGATGCCGCCAAACACGCCGGTATCGAGCACCTGAATGCCCATAACGGTGCTCTGGCCGGTTCCGGTAAGGCCGAGCATGCCGCTCGCTTCGGCAAGAGAGCCGGTGGCGTTGAGCACGATGTTGTTAGCCTGCAGGAACAGGAAGAACGACATCAGGGCGATAAGCGAAGCATGGCCCTTGTTCTTCTTTGCCATGGCGCCGGCGATGCCCACGCAGAACAGAATCGAGAGGTTGTTGATGATAAACATCAGCGACTGATAGACAACGGCGCCCACAAGCTGGAACGGACCGGAGCCCAGTACGGGGACCAAAGCGCAGATGGTCTTGTTGGTCAGAATGATGCCCACGATGAGCAGGATGCCGGCAACCGAGAGATACATCATCGGCTGAACGATTGACTTCGCGAACACCTCCAACGGCGCTTTGAAATTGAACTTCTTTTTTGCGGTCATAGCGGTACTCCCCTTCCTTTTCCGCAAATTAAGACAGATGTGCCCTGGACAAGGCCATAAGCCCTGCCTTATATCAATCGATGTGTGGGCACGTTATGCCTAGAGACCAGGTTCTCCAAGCAGGTTAACAATGTGATATGCGAGATAACTCTTCTCGGCATTGGTAACGACAACGTTATAGGTAGACGACAAGTGGGCGGCTATGGCGTCCGCGCACGAGAATGCACACGGATACGCCGTTTCATCGATTCGGAACAGCGCGTCGCCATTGATCTGCCCGGCCGCGGGGTCAAGCGCCCGCTGTGCGAAAAACTGCAGGTGGCGGACGAAACGCTCATAGGGCAACGAGGTGTCGTCGAGGGTCGCAGCGTAACGATCGGAAACAATCGCGAGTACGTCGCGAACAAGCTGGACCGAGATGATGAGACGGTCGGAGCGTTGCGGCATGGTGGCGTTGACGATATGCAGCGTAATAAAACCCTGCTCTTCTTCGCTCATCTGGATGCCCATATACTCCTTGACAATCTGCAGCGCACGGCCCGCAAGCGCATACTCCTTGCGATAGAACTGTTGGATCTCGAGCAGCAACGGATTCTCACAGGAGACGCCCTTGCGCTCGCGCTCCAAAGCAAGGCCGATATGGTCTGCGAGAGCAATGAGGATCTTGTCGTTGATATCAACATTGAGCTCTCGACGGAGCATCTGAACAATGTCCTCGGCAATCACGAGGTTGACGGTGGGAATGGACTCCAAAAGATGTGCCAAGCGGTCAATCGTACGCGAATCCTGAGAAGTGCCCTCCTGCAGCGCATAGGTCTTTTCGACCGATGTTTCATCGATAGCGTCGCCGGCATGACGGCCAAAGCAGAGACCTCGACCGATGACAATGAGCTCGGAACCATCGTCCGAAGTGACCATTGCGACGTTATTGTTGAAAACTCGCTTGATAACCACGGTACCCACCACAAAAATTTACTCGGAAAGCCAGACGACGGGCTCTTTAACAGCAACAGGGCCGGAAGCATGCTCACGAAGAGTCGAATTCTCCGAGCGTTCACACACGATAACGAAGACCGTGGGATCGAAGCCGGCGGCGCGGACCGCGTCGAAATCGACCTCGACGAGGGGCTGGCCCGCGTCGACATGGTCATCCTGGGCAACAAGCGCATGGAAGCCCTTGCCCTCAAGTTTAACAGTGTCGATTCCGATATGCAGCATCACCTGAGCAGAGCTGTCGTCAGACATGATGCCCAGCGCGTGCTCAGTCGGAAACAGCGCCGCGACGGTGCCGGAGACGGGAGCGCACACCGTTCCCTCTTGGGGAACCACGGCAACGCCATCGCCCACGGCACGGCTGCTAAAAGCGGGGTCATTGGTATTTTCTAGATGAACAAGCTCGCCGGAAACAGGGGCGAGGATCTCGAACTCGGAAGTTGCAGTCGCCTGCTCATCCGAGCCACCCATAAGGCGAGAAAAGAAACCCATGGTGGCATGTCCCTTCATAAATATAGCCCAACCAAAATCAAGCGAATGCGTCCATAGAGACACATCCGTTCAAAGACTTTGGTTGGGCCCACGTCCGAGGGACTCGGTAACCTTCCGCATTTCTTTTTACGGGAGTTATTGTAGGCAACGGCAAAGCCAGAATAGTCATTACGACCGGTGAGCGGTATTTTTTCTTCGATAAACGGTATTTAAGCGGCACTTAGGGACGTTCCTTTACTGCCGGCACCAGGGACATTCCTTGCTCTGGTGCAATGGGGTGGCGCAAAGTAGCCTGACCTCTTTGCACCAAAAAGGGCCCCGAGCGTAGTTGCTCGGGACCCTTGATTCACCTCGCTCTAGCGCGCGACTCGTATGTTACTTGCGCTTGCCGCCGCCGTCACCGGGGCGACGAGAGCTGCCGCCGCGCTTGCCGCCACGGGTGTTGCCATAGCTGCCACGGTTATCGCGACCGCCGGCGCGGCCTCCACGGGAACCGGCTTGGTTGCCGCCGCGACCACCACGGTAGCCACCGTGACGCTCTTCGCGGGTATCGTCGTAGTTGCGCCAGTCATCGCGACGATCGCGGCTGGCACGCGGGTCGCGACGATCGCGCGACTCATTCGAACGACCGGCGCCGCTGCGGCCACCGTTGCCACGAGTGCCCTCGCGACGCTCACCACCGCGGCCGCTGTGCTCTTCAAAGCGTTTGCCGCCACGGGACCCACCGCTGCGGGTACCACGTTCGTCACGCGAACCGCGGCCCTCGCCGCCGCGACGCTCGTCACGGCCACCGCGCTCGTCATTGCGACCGGAACGACGACGATCGCCCGAGCCACGTTTGCCGCCACGCGAGCCACGGCCCTCGTCCTCGCGCTCGACACGGCGACGACCACCGCGGTCCTCGTCCTCGCGGCGACGGCGATGCGCCTCGCCCTGGAACTGCTTGGCACGGCGCTCGGCACGGTTGCCGCGCGGGGCCTGCTCGGCGGCAGCAGCACCGCCGCGCTCCTCGGCAGCCATCTCGCGGGCCACGCTCTCCACGGCCTCGTCCACGCGAGCCTGAACGCCCTCGCGTACGCGGGTCTTGCCGCCGCGCTTGGGACGGCTCGGACGCTCGCCGTCGCCGCGACGCTCGTCGCGACCGCGGTTGGAACGACCGGCCACATCGCCGTAGTCATCGCCGTTGCGCTTGCCGTCGCGACGCGCCTGCTCAAGCTTCTTCTTGCTCTTGGACTTGCCGCGCTTGGTCTTCTTCTTCACCTTAAAGGCCGCAGGGTCGCGCTCGGGGTCAACCGCGGGCGGATTGGGACCCACATGTAGGTCACCGGCGTCATAAATGTCGGCGGTCTTGTCCATGAGCTTCTCAATCTCGTAGAACTCGTCCACATCCTGCTCGGTCACAAACGTGATGGCCCAGCCCAGCTCACCGGCGCGGCCCGTACGGCCAATACGGTGGATGTAGTCGGTCGGCTCGGCCGGCACGTCAAAGTTCACGACGTAGCGCACGTCGCTGATGTCGATACCGCGGGCGAGGACATCGGTTGCCACCAACACGTCGACGGTACCGTCGCGGAAGGCCGAAAGGGCACGCTCGCGCTGGGCCTGGCTGCGGTTGCCGTGAATCGCGGCGGCCTTGATGCCCTTGCGCTCCAGACGGCGGCAGCAGCTGTCGGCGCGGTGCTTGGTGCGCATAAAGACGATCGTGCGCTCCGGGCCCTCCTTCTTGAGGAACTCGGGCAGCAGGTTGTTCTTGGCCTCGATGGACACCGGGAACACAAACTGGTCGACGGTGTCGGCGGTCGACGTGGCGGGCGCAATCTCCACGCGGGCCGGGTCGCTCACCAGGTCGGTGATCTCGCCCACGGCCTCCTCGTCGAGGGTCGCCGAGAACAGCAGCGTCTGGCGCTCGGCCGGCGTCTCGCGCACAATGCGGCGGACGGCGGGCAAAAAGCCCATGTCGAGCATGCGGTCGGCCTCGTCGAGCACCAGCACCTTAACCTCGTCCAGGTGGCAGGCACCCTGCTCGATCAGGTCGACCAGACGGCCCGGCGTGGCGACCAGGATGTCGCAGCCGTACTTGAGCGCCGCGGTCTGAGGCTTGTAGCTCACGCCGCCCACGACGGTCACGGCAACGTGGCCGGTGACGTCGGCGATCTTGCTCGCGACCTCGTCGATCTGCTGGGCAAGCTCGCGCGTGGGGGTGATGACGAGCATCACGGGACCGCGGCCGTTGCCCTCGGGCTTTTTAGCACCGCGGCGGCGGTTGCGGCCGCCGCGCTCGCGCACGGGCTTGGGCGGAGCAATGTGCTCCAGATTGTTCATGGTCGGCAGCAAAAAGGCGGCCGTCTTGCCGGTGCCGGTCTGAGCGGCGGCAAGCAGGTCGCGGCCCTCGAGCACCACGGGGATCGAACCGGCCTGAACGGGCGTCGGCGCCGTGTAGCCCAGGTTCTCGATAGCACGAAGCATCTCGTCGGAAAGGCCCAGCTCGTCAAAGGCGGGCAGGCTCTCGGTAGCGGACTCGACGGCCTGGGCAGCATTGGCTTCATCGGCCGCATCGAAGGCAGCCTGGGTCATGGCCTCGCGGGTCTCGTCCAGAATCTCGGCGTCCGTGACGTCGGATACAGAATTACGCATATGTTGTTGTTCCTTATCTGCACGCGCAACGGGCACGGCATGCGGCCGCGCGGGCGTGCTTGGTAGTGCGCTAATACATACAAAAACGAGTGCGCACAGAGAGGACGTTGCTCAGCACGCTGGCGATCGCTTTGGCAGCCCTATCACGCGCCGTCCAGACGCAGCAGCTCTAAGCGATGGAGCAGATTCGCCGCCGGTTAGTATACCCGTGCTTCGCATGCCCCCACGTAAACCACAGATGACGGGGCGGACGCGACGGGTCCGGACCGATTGTCTCAATCTGTAACAGTTACGAGACAAAACCAAGTCTACACGTTACAGATTGAGACGAACTCAAACATCGCAAAACATAATCTCGATCTGTAACAGTTAGAGGTCATTTTCCCCGCTAGATGTTACAGATCGAGATGTTTGACATGAGCTGCCAACGATTGAGCAGCCACCCGCATCTGTAGCGAAATGTCATACATTTTCATCCCCACTGGACACCCCCAGGGGGTATGGGTGTATAGTATCGGCAGGTTAACAATTCCAACACCGAACTGCAGAAAGGAGAAACCATGGCTCAAGATAAGTTCGACGTGGGCGGCATGACATGCGCCGCCTGCCAGGCGCATGTGGATCGCGCCGTGAGCAAACTCGACGGCGTCCAAAGCGTCGCGGTCAACCTGCTCGCCGGTTCCATGATGGTCGACTACGACCCCGCGCAGGTCACCTCCGACGACATCTGCACCGCTGTCGACCGCGCGGGCTACTCGGCCTCGCCCATCAGCACGGGCACCGACGCTGTCCAAAGCGGAAGTGCGCAAGCCAGGTCCGGCGCCGCGCATATGGAGTCGCCGACCAAAAAGTTGGAGACCGCCGCCTCTGCCATGCGCACCCGCCTCATCGTCTCGATCATCTTCCTCATCCCGCTGTTCTACATAGGCATGGGGCACATGCTCGGTTGGCCACTGCCCGGCGTCTTCACCGACCATGCCCACAGCATGACGCTCGCCCTCACCGAGCTCGTCCTGCTCATCCCCATCGTCTATGTCAACGACGCGTACTTTATCAATGGGTTTAAATCGCTCGCGCACGGCGCGCCTATCATGGACGCCCTCATCGCCGTGGGCGCCACCGCGTCCATCGCCTGGTCGCTCTACGCCATGTTCATCATGGCCGACCAGCTAGCCGCAGGTCAGGTGCACGAGGCCATGATGACGAGCATGGACAACCTATATTTTGAGAGCGCCGGCACCATCCTGTCGCTCGTCACCGTGGGCAAATACCTCGAGACGCGCAGCAAGTCCAAAACCGGCGGCGCTATCGAGGCGCTCATCGACTTAGCACCCAAGACCGCGACCGTCGTGGCCGAGGACGGTATCGAGGCCACCGTCGACGTCGATGCCATTCTGCCCGGCCAGGTGCTGCGTGTGCGCCCCGGCGAGTCCATCCCCGTCGATGGCGTGGTGCTCGAAGGCAGCTCGGCCGTGGACGAGAGCGCGCTCACCGGCGAGTCTATCCCCGTGGAAAAGACCGCCGGCGACACCGTCAACGCCGCCACCGTCAACCGCACCGGTTCGTTTACCTTCCGCGCCACGCGGGTTGGTGCCGAGACATCGCTCGCCAAGATTATCCAGCTCGTCGAGGACGCCAACGCCACCAAGGCGCCCATCGCCCGCATGGCCGATAAGGTCGCCGGCGTATTCGTGCCCGTGGTGTTCGTGATCTCGGCCGTGACCTTTGCGGCGTGGATGGCACTGACCGGCAGCATCAACGAGGCGCTCACCTCCGCCGTGGCCGTGCTGGTGATCAGCTGTCCGTGCGCACTGGGTCTGGCCACGCCCGTCGCCATTATGGTGGGCACCGGCAAGGGCGCCGAGATGGGCATTCTGTTTAAGAGCGCCGAGGCGCTGGAGAACCTGCGCAACGTGGGCACCGTGGTGCTCGATAAGACCGGCACCGTCACCCGCGGCAAGCCGGCCGTGACCGATATCATGGTGGCCACGCGCGCTGACGGCTCGCCCGCCATGAGCGAAAAGGCGCTGCTCAAGCTTGCCGCCGCGCTGGAGCGCTCGAGCGAGCACCCGCTGGCCGAGGCAATTATGGCCGAGTGCGAGGCGCGCGGAATTGTCGCGCGCATGGTCGAGGACTTTGCCGCCGTGCCTGGACGAGGCGTTACGGCGCGCGAGGGACAAAACGTCATCGCTGCCGGCAACGTTCGTCTGATGAGCGAGCTGGGTATCACCGTGCCCGCCGGCCTTGCCGAGCAGTTCGCTGCCGAGGGCAAGACGCCGCTGTTCTTTGCCAAGAACGGCGAGCTTGCCGGCACCATTGCCGTGGCTGACGAGGTCAAGGAGACGAGCGCCGGGGCCATTGCCGCGCTCCGCAAGCTCGGCGTCGATGTGCGCATGCTCACTGGCGACAACCGCGTGACGGCCGAGGCCATCGCCCGCCGCGTGGGACTGAGCAGCGAACAGGTTATCGCCGACGTCCTGCCCGCCGACAAGGAACGCCACGTGCACGAACTGCAGGATGCGGGCAGCAAGGTCGCCATGGTGGGCGACGGCATCAATGACTCCCCCGCCCTGGCGCGCGCCGACGTGGGACTTGCCATTGGCACCGGCGCCGACATCGCCAAGGAGGGCGCCGACGTGGTACTCATGCGCAGCGACCTCATGGATGTTGCGCGGGCCATCGAGCTTTCGCGTGCCACGATTCGCAACATCAAGCAGGACCTGTTCTGGGCGCTGTTCTACAACGGTATCGGCATTCCGCTCGCCGCGGGCGTGTTCTTCCCGCTCACCGGCTGGCAACTCTCGCCGATGTTTGGCGCTGCAGCCATGAGCTTATCGAGCGTGTGCGTCGTAAGCAATGCGCTGCGCCTGAAATCCTTTAAGCCTAAAGTGGCAAAATAGGCTCACCATTAAGTCCATTTAGAACGGGTTTTCCAGGTGCCCGAGATTGACCTGAAAGAGGAGCGACGCGTACTTTGGTACGCGAGCGACGGCTTGAAGGTCAAGGTCGGGTGCCTGGGAAAGCCGACATAGCAGAGAGGAATACCCATGCGTTACACGATTAAGACTTCCGGCCTTATGTGCGGCCACTGCGACGCCACCGTCGAGACGGCGTTGCTCAACGTGGTCGGCGTGACCGACGCCGACGCCGATCACGAGACTCAGACCGTACAGGTGGAGTGTGCCGACACCGTGACCGCCGAGCAGCTCGCCGCCGCTGTCGAGGCCGCCGGCGAGAAGTTCCACGCACTTTCGGTGACCGCCGCGTAGCAGGCGCTGCCTACTCAATCCTCAGAAGTTGCGGTGAAATAGTTCCTGTTTTAGCGCTTCAAGCCTGCAAACAAGAACTATTTCACCGCAACTGACGGGGGCATCCGGAAGATCGACCAGAAACGAGGACCCGCCATGATGGCAGACCACAAATCGGTGACCCGCATGCTCAAGACGGCACGCGGCCAGATCGACGGCATCTTGCGGATGGTCGAGGAGGACCGTTATTGCGTCGACATCTCCACGCAGCTCATGGCCACGCAGGCACTCATCGCGCGCATCAACGCCGATGTGCTCAAGGCGCATATCGAGGGCTGCGTGACTTCGGCAATCGAATCGGGCGACGAAGACCTCAAAGCCGCCAAACTCGCCGAGATCGAACGCGTCGTCGACAAGCTCTCCAAGTAATTGGGGCATTGGGGACAGACTTCTTTGCACCATCTTGGTGTATCGGGGATAGGTACGTTTGCACCACCTTGGTGCAGATTAACCTGTCCCCCTTGCTCTAAATCGGGTATAAAGGCGTGCAGCATATCGAACGAAAGGCAATTTGCATGAATGACTTTATGAAGGGTCGCAATGG
>CAUFXK010000038.1 GCA_959596495.1 uncultured Collinsella sp.
AATCCTGGGGAGCGTTTTAGTTTGAGGAGCTAACTTATGGCAGAGAACCAGAACGCCGCAGATCAGGCATCGACGCTCAACGACGAGCGCGCCACCCGCCTGGCCAAGCGCGCCGCCCTGTTCGAGGCGGGCCAGAACCCCTATCCCGAGCACTCTGAGCTTGAGGACTACGTTGCCGATATCGAGGCTAAGTACGCCGAGCTTGCCGATGGCGAGGACACCGAGGACGTCGTGAAGATCGCCGGCCGCGTGGTCGCCAAGCGCGGTCAGGGCAAGATCATGTTCATCGTCGTGCGCGATGCGACTGCCGAGATTCAGCTGTTCTGCCGCATCAACGACATGGACGAGGCTGCCTGGAATACGCTCAAGTCCCTCGACCTGGGCGACATCCTGGGCGTGACCGGCGTGGTTGTGCGCACCCAGCGCGGTCAGCTTTCCGTTGCCCCTAAGAGTGCGACCCTGCTTGCCAAGGCTGTTCGTCCGCTGCCCGAGAAGTTCCACGGTCTTTCCGACAAGGAGACCCGCTATCGCCAGCGCTATGTTGACCTGATCGCCAACGACGACGTTCGCGAGACGTTCCGTAAGCGTTCGCAGATTCTCTCCACCTTCCGTCGCTTTATGGAGTCCGACGGCTACATGGAGGTCGAGACCCCCATCCTGCAGACCATCCAGGGCGGCGCTACTGCCAAGCCGTTCATCACGCACTTCAACGCGCTCGATCAGGAGTGCTACCTGCGCATTGCTACCGAGCTGCACCTCAAGCGCTGCATCGTCGGCGGTTTTGAGCGCGTGTTCGAGATCGGCCGTATCTTCCGTAACGAGGGCATGGACCTTACCCACAACCCCGAGTTCACCACGATGGAGGCCTACCGTGCCTTCTCCGACCTCGAGGGCATGAAGGCGCTCGCCCAGGGTGTCATTAAGGCGGCTAACAAGGCCATCGGCAACCCCGAGGTCATCGAGTACCAGGGCCAGACCATCGACCTTTCTGGTGAGTGGGCCAGCCGTCCCATGACCGACATCGTCTCCGACGTGCTCGGCAAGCAGGTCACCATCGACACGCCGGTCGAGGAGCTTGCTGCCGCCGCGCGCGAGAAGGGCCTGGAGATTAAGCCCGAGTGGACCGCCGGCAAGATTATCGCCGAGATCTACGATGAGCTGGGCGAGGACACCATCGTCAACCCCACGTTCGTGTGCGATTACCCCATCGAGGTCAGCCCGCTTGCCAAGCGTTTTGAGGACGACCCGCGTTTGACCCACCGCTTTGAGCTGGTCATCGCCGGCCACGAGTACGCCAACGCATTCTCTGAGCTCAACGACCCGGTCGACCAGGCCGAGCGCTTTGCCGCCCAGATGGCCGAGAAGGCCGGCGGCGACGATGAGGCCATGGAGTATGACGAGGACTACGTGCGCGCCCTCGAGTACGGTATGCCTCCCGCGGGCGGCATTGGCATCGGCATCGACCGCGTGGTCATGCTGCTCACCAACCAGGCTTCCATCCGCGACGTGCTGCTGTTCCCGCACATGAAGCCCGAGAAGGGTTTCCAGTCCGGTGCCGCTGCCGCCAAGGCTGCCGAGGCCGGCAACGCCGCGAGCCCGTTCGTTGAGTCGCTTAAGCCCACGCTCGATTACTCCAAGATCGCCGTTGAGCCGCTGTTCGAGGAGTTCGTCGACTTCGATACCTTCTCCAAGAGCGATTTCCGCGCTGTGAAGGTCAAGGCATGCGAGGCCGTCAAGAAGTCCAAGAAGCTGCTGAACTTTACGCTCGACGACGGTACCGGTACCGACCGCACCATCCTCTCCGGTATTCACGCTTATTACGAGCCCGAGGACCTGGTCGGCAAGACCTTGCTCGCCATCACCAACCTGCCTCCGCGCAAGATGATGGGTATTCCCAGCTGCGGCATGCTGATCAGCGCTGTCCACGAGGAGGAGGGCGAGGAGCGCCTCAACCTGATCCAGCTCGACGCCTCCATCCCCGCCGGCGCAAAGATGTACTAACTAGTTACGCGGTTCTACGAACCGCGTAACGGCTCGACGCTGCGCGGGCCGCATTTGGACAATCTGACGTTCAACTTCAAGGGCGCGACCAGAAGGTCAGCGCCCTTTCGTTTCACGTCACCTTGTCTCAAATGCGGCCCGCTCGCTGACGTTGCCAATACATCGATGTAGTCATTGGGGACGTTCTTAAACGACTACCCAACGGATATTGCGCACATGGCTCGCATGACAGTCGTCTCTTTTATGTTTCCTTTAGCCGTTGCTGCCTAGGATGGGGGTTAGTCGACAGGAAGGGAGCACCGGGATGGACGACGCGAGCGAGCGTGCAATCGAAGAGGACATGCTCGATCAGTTCAACTACTTTGATGATGAGGACGAGGAATTGATCGACCGTCGCGAGCCGGCGGCGCTCGATACTTTCGACCTTATTGATGAAGAGCCCGACGAGGACGAGGTCGGATCAGCGGAGCCCCCACAGCCTTCGCGCCTTGACTCGCTGCTTTCGAGAGCCCCCATGCACCACGGCGTTCGTGCCGGCGCGCTCCATATGAAAACTGACTGGCACCAGATCGTGACGGCAGGCGATGAGCTTGCCGTCGATGCGCCACTCACCGATAAGTCATCCATCATCTGCCGCACCGGCATGCTTATGCTGGCAAGCGGAACAGGTGCCTGGCGCGTGCGCGATACCATGAATCGTGTTGCTGCCGTACTCGGCGTCACGATTCACGTCGACCTGAGTCTTCTGTCGTTTGAGTGCACTTGCATCGAAGATGGCCACTGCTTTAACGAGGTTGTCAGCCTGCCCACAACGGGAGTCAATACCCATCGCATTTGGATGATGGAGAGTTTCCTCAAGGAAATCGAGACCTATGGTCGTCGCTTCACGGTACACGAGTATCACGAGATGCTCAGGACCGTTGAGAGCTCAAAGCCTGATTACTCTCCCTGGCAACAGGGCCTTGCGGCAGCCTGTGCTTGCGGCGCCTTCGTCTTTTTGCTCGGCGGCGGCCCTATCGAGATGGCCTGCGCGTTCGTGGGCGCGGGTGTCGGCAACTTTGCCCGCTCCCATATTCTCAAGCAAGGCCTTGGTCAGTTCAGCGCGCTGACGACCGGCGTTGCGCTCGCTTGCGTTTCGTATCTGCTGGCATTGCTCGGCCTTGGCCAGGTCATACCGGGGGCAATGTCGCACCAAGAAGGCTATATCGGCGCCATGCTCTTTGTGATTCCCGGCTTTCCACTCATTACGGCAGGCCTCGACATCGCTAAGCTCGACATGCGAAGCGGTATCGAGCGCCTTTCATATGCCGTATCGATTATTGTGATGGCGACCCTCGTAGGTTGGATGGTTGCCGAGTGTGTTGGCCTGGCGCCGGACGACTTTGCCCCACTGGGCCTTTCGCCGCTTGCCCTTACGCTCCTGCACGTGGTGATGAGCTTCGTTGGCGTATTCGGCTTCTCGGTGATGTTCAACAGCCCGGTAAAGATGGCCGCGGCAGCTGGGTTGATCGGCGCCGTGTCCAATACCCTGCGTCTGACCCTTGTCGATGCGCCGACGATGATTCCCTTCCTGGGCCTCAGCACGGGAATGCCTCCCGAGGCAGCAGCGTTTATCGGCGCGCTGGTATCGGGGCTGCTCGCAAGCTTGGCTGAAGTCAAGCTCACCTACCCGCGCATCGCCCTCACGGTGCCTTCGATTGTCATTATGGTGCCGGGCTTGTATCTGTATCGCTCGATGTATTACATGTGCACCTTCGACACGGTCAATATGCTCGGCTGGTTTGTGCGCGCAGTGCTCATCGTAGCGTTTCTGCCCGTTGGACTGGGTGTGGCGCGTACGCTCACCGACCCTCGCTGGCGCCACACCAGCTAATTGGTACAAGGGGGACAGGTTACTTTGCACCAAATGAGTTGCGGTGAAATAGGGACTGAATTGTTGCTTAAAGGGTCAAAACAGTCCGTATTCCACCGCAACTTATGGGGTCGGGGGTTTTGGTGCCCTGCATCTCCACAAACTCAACGCTTACGAAGCGCGCGCCGTTCGTGTTAGGGTAGTTCCACCACATAAGTAGTCGCAGACGCGCGTAACACGGGCGGGCGAGATGAAGTCCCAACAGCTCCATCTTGCCCGCCCGTTTTTGTTGCGTGGCGCCGCGGTACAACACAGAGAGGAATCTGCCCTTTATGCCTATCAACAAACGAGAGAGCCTGCTGTTCACCTTTATCATGTGCTTTTGCATGGTGCTCTGGATGAGCATCTACAACGTTGCCCTGCAGCACGGGGCCATCAACGGCGAGGTCGTTGCCACTGCGTGGCTCGGCTTCCCCGTTGCCTACATTTTTGCCATGTGCTGCGACTGGTTCGTCGCCAGCCCGCTCGCCAAGGGTTTCGCCTTTAAGTACTTGGTCACGCCGGGCAAGAGCTCGCCACTTGCCATGACGCTCGCCGTCAGCTCCTGCATGGTCGTTCCCATGGTCATCATCATGTCGCTGTACGGTGCCTGTGAGGGTCTGACGCACATGCCCGGCGGCATCCTTGCGAACCTGTATTCCGTGCCCGCGATCTGGATGATCAACATCCCGCATAATTTTGTGATGGCGCTGCCGTGGAACCTTTTGGTAGCCGGTCCGATTTCCCGCTTCGTCTTCCGTCGCGCCTTCCCTGTGGGGACGGTTTTCGAGGAGGAGCATGCCGAGCTCTTGGAGCAGGCTATGGCTCCTGAGTGCGAGTAGCTCGCTTAGGGATCTGCTGAGTGCGGGCGACTTGCTTGGTTGGAGCCCTAAGCGTGGATAGCTCTCTCGGCGACATCGCGGGCGTGAGCGGTGCGCATGACCGGAGGGCCCGTGCTGCTCCGTTGCCCGACGTGCTAGCGCGCAGAACAATCTGTTGGTGCATTCGGCGGCTGCTGAAGCGTTTCGGCAGCCGCTTTTTATACGGAGTTTAAATACAACAGTCTGTTGTATTACGTAGAGTGGTATATCTCTAGCGGGAAAAATGCGAGAGACGGAGCATTATGGCGTTGCTAGTAGGACTGGACGTAGGGTCGACGACGACCAAAGTTTACGCGATGCACGAGGATATGACCGAGGCGTGGTGGGGATATCGCCGCCACGGGGCGTGTCAGACAGCGAGCGTGCGCGCCATGCTCGGCGAGCTCGCCGAGCGCTTTCCCCATGAGTCGCTGCGCGTTGCGGTGACCGGCTCGGGTGCGCGCGATATCGCGACCGCGCTGGGCGCCTCGTACGTTCAGGAGGTGGTCGCCAACGCGCTCGCGATCAGCAGGTTCTATCCGCAGACGCGCTGCGCCATCGAGCTGGGCGGCCAAGACGCCAAGATGATCTTCTTCCGCACCAACGATAAGGGAGACATCGAGGTTGCCGACATGCGCATGAACGGCTCGTGCGCAGGCGGTACCGGTGCATTTATCGACGAGATGGCAAAGCTCATGGGGGTCGGCACCGAATCGGGCGAGTTCGAGCAGCTCGCAAGCCGGGGAACGACCGTCCACGAGGTCTCGGGCCGCTGCGGCGTGTACGCAAAGACCGATATCCAGCCGCTGCTCAACGAGGGCATTCCTGCCACCGACCTGGCGCTTTCGGCGCTTCACGCGGTCGCCCGCCAAACGATCGGCGGTCTGGCCCAGGGTATCGACATCGAGCCGCCGGTAATCTTCGAGGGCGGTACGCTCGCCTACAACCCCACACTGGTCCGCGTGTTCCGGGAGCAACTGAATCTATCGGACGATCAGGTTATCGTCCCGCGCGATCCGCAGATCATGGTCGCGCGCGGTGCCGCCCTGTCGCTGACCGACATGTTCGCATCGTCCCAACCGATCGACCTTCCCGACGCTTTTGTCCGGCTGGATAAGCTCGAGACGGTCGCGCCCGCAAGCGGGGAGGGACGTCTTGCCCAGCCCTTTTTTGCCACACCTGCCGAGCAGGCGGATTTTACGGCACGCCATGGCAAAGAGACGCCGGCAAAGGGTCCGGATGCGTATGCGCCCGGAGAGACGGTGCGTGTGGCGCTCGGTATCGATTCGGGGAGCACGACGACCAAGTTCGCCCTGGTCGATGAGGCGGGTGAGCTTGTCGATTCGTTCTACGCGTCTAATAACGGCAGACCGCTCGACGTCGCCCAACAGGGTCTTGTCAGCTTGAAGAACCGCTGGGAGACAGCGGGAGTCACGCTTGCGATCGATGCCGTGGGCACCACGGGATACGGCGAGGAGCTTTTCGCGCGCGCGTTCCACGCCGACTACCATACGGTCGAGACGGTCGCGCACGCCCGCGCCGCGTGCGCATGCGTTCCCGATGCGACCTTCGTGCTCGACATCGGCGGACAGGATATGAAGGCCATCTGGCTCAACCACGGCGTGCTGACCGATATCGTCGTCAACGAGGCGTGCTCTGCGGGCTGCGGCTCGTTCCTCGAGGGTTTTGCCAAAAACCTCGGAATAGCCGTTGAGGATATCGCGACCGAGGCATTTTCGTCCAAAGCCCCCGCCGTTCTCGGCAGCCGCTGCACGGTGTTCATGAACAGCAGCGTCGTTTCCGAGCAGCGGCGCGGTAAGGGTCCGGGCGACATCATGGCCGGTCTCTGCCGTTCGATTATCGAGAACGTGTTCACCAAGGTCATTCGCGTTTCAAATCTCAACCGTCTGGGCGACAAAGTCGTCGTCCAGGGTGGCACGTTCCGAAACGACGCGGTGCTGCGCGCATTCGAGCAGTATCTGGGCAAACCCGTCACGCGTGCGCCCCACCCGGGGCTGATGGGCGCTATCGGTATCGCCCTGCTCGCGCGCGAGGAATGCCGCAAGGGCGACGCCGGCACGTCGTTTATCGGGCTCGATGCCGTGGAGCGCTTCGAGCATCGCGAGTTCGGCGGCGTTACCTGCCGTCGGTGCAACAACCGCTGCCAGCGCGCGGTCGTGGCATTTGGCGACGGCTCGCTTTACGTCACGGGCAATCGCTGCCCGCGCGGCGGCGCCATCTCATGGGATGAGCTCGTGCGCGAGGTTCCCGCGGCGGAGGAGCTGCGTCCGCAGGGTGCTTGCGAGGCACAGGCACCCGGCACGGGGCGCGACCGGACCGCGGCTGCCCCCAATCTCTTTGTCGACCGCGAGAAGCTGCTGTTCGAGTCGTACCCCACGGTTCCCGTCTGCGGGGGGCGCGATGTCACGATCGGCATTCCCCGTGTGCTCGAGTTCTGGGACACCATGCCGTTCTGGTCGACGTTCTTCAGCACGCTCGGCTTTAAGGTGCGCGTCTCGGGACGCAGCACCAAGGCGATGTACGAGCGCGGTCTGGCGCACGTCACATCCGACACCGTGTGCTTCCCGGCCAAGCTCGTCCACGGGCACATCCGCAATCTCGTCGACGCCGGCGTCGACCGCATCTTCATGCCCATCATCACGACGGTGCCCACCGAAAACACCGCCTCTACCAGCGAGTGGATGTGCGCCGTCGTAAAGGGATACCCCTACGTGATGCGCAATTCCGATAACCCGGAGGAGCGTTTCGGCGTTCCGTTCGATACGCCGCTGTTCCACTGGTACGACGAGGGCGACCGAAACCGCCAGCTCAAGGCGTGGTGCAAGGAGACCTTCGATATCGATGCCGACCTGGTTGCCAAGGCGACCGAGCAGGCGGACCGCGCGCAGGAGACGTTTGAGAACCAGCTGCAGCTGCGCGGCAGGCAGGTGCTCGAGAACGTGCGCGAGGACGGCGGCTACGCGGTGGTGATCGCTTCGCGCCCGTACCACAACGACCCGCTGGTCAACCACGGGCTGCCCAAGCTCTTCTCTGAGCGCGGCATCCCCGTGCTGACGCCCGATGCGGTGCCGGGGGTCTGCAACGTCGATCTTTCCAACAGCCGCATCGACATCGTGAACAACTACCATGCGCGCATGCTGTCGTGCGCGGTCATCGTCGCATCGACGCCCGAGCTCGAGCTCGTGCAGATGGGCAGCTTCGGCTGCGGCCACGATGCGTATCTCACCGACGAGATCGCGCGCATGATGGGCGAGATGGGCTCCAAGGTTCCGATGATGATCAAGCTCGATGAGAGCGACGTCGCCGGTCCCATGGGCATTCGCGTGCGTTCGTTTATCGAGTCGGTCAACCGTCGTCGCGCGGAGGAGCGTGCCGAGGGCGCCCGGGTGCACGCGGTCCATCCGCTCGACGACCCGTATAAGGTCAAGTACACCAAGCGCGACCGGCACGACAAGATCGCGCTGGTCCCCAACACCTCCCATGCGTTCTGCAGGCTCATGACCGCGGCGATGCGCAATCAGGGCGTGCGCGCCGAGGCCCTTGATATCGGGCGCGAGGATGCCATCCGCCTGGGCAAACGCTATGTGCACAACGACATCTGCTTCCCCGCGCAAATCGTGATCGGCGAGGCGCTCGCGGCACTCAAGAGCGGTAAGTACGACCCGCACGACGTCGCCGTGGTGACTGGCAAGTATATCGGCGACTGCCGCCTGACGCACTACATGCCCCTGCTGCGCCGCGCGCTCGACGACGCGGGATACGACTATGTCCCGGTGCTCACCAACGACGACGTCGATGCCCACAATGCGCATCCGGGCTTCAAGCTCGGCCTTGGCCCGAGCATCCAGATCGCCTACGGTCTTCCCATGATCGATGCCCTCGAGGCCATGCTTAGGCGCATCCGTCCCTATGAGCTCGAGAAGGGCGCGGCGGACGCTGCGTTCGACCGCGCGCTCGATGAGGTTATCGAGGGCATGGAGCGCTCGGGGCTGAGAGGCCAGGCGACGGGCTTCAAACGCGCGCTTGCGATCATGGACGCCGTTCCGTACGACCGCTCGAACCCGCATCCGACCGTTCTCATCGTGGGCGAGTACCTGCTCAATTTCCATCTCGGCGCCAACCACGAGATCGAGCGCTACCTCGAGGACAACGGGCTCGAGGTCATCGAGGCGCGCATGACCGACGTGATCCGCAAGACCTATTTCTACAAGCATGCGCAGTCGCGCGAGTTCCACGTCGACCTGTCGCTGCCCGAAAAGGCCTGGTACGCCACGGCGGACAACCTGTTCGAGCTCGCGCACGACCGTTGCGACCGCCTGGGCGCGGCGAGCCCGCTCTACGAGCCGCCGACGCGCATGCCCGAGCTCGTGCGCGCGAGCGATAAGATCCTGCACCATACGTTCGATGCGGGCGAGGGCGTGCTGATTCCGGCGGAGATCCTCGAGCACGCCAAGCGCGGCTGCCGCAACTTCGTGATCCTGCAGCCGTTCGGGTGTCTGCCCAACCATGTCGTGGGGCGCGGGCTCATCCATGCGCTCAAGGAGCAGTATCCCACGGCGCAGTTCCTGCCGCTCGACTACGATCCCGACGTGAGCTTCGCCAACGTGGAGAACCGTCTTCAGATGCTCATCATGAACGCCAAGGCGCAGGGGTGCGGTGAGGCGCATGGCGAGACCGCGTAAGGACGCCGATGCGCCCGATGCACGCACCCGTATCATCGAGGCGTTTTGGGAGCTCATCGAGAACAACAGCATCTTCGAGCTGTCGGTTGGCGAGGTGACCCGCGCCGCCCAGTGCAATCGCGGAACGTTTTACTACTATTTTCACGATTTCGATGAACTCGTCGCCATCGCCATAGCCCAGCTGCTGCAGGATAACGAGCTCATCACCGATGCCCTCTGGCATTTTTCGAGCGAGGGCGACCTTTCGGCGTTCGACCGGCGCGACGTCCGCTGCCTGCTGCGGCGCATCGTCATCACCATGAGGGCGGGTGCCGCCGAGCAGGTCGAGCAGGGCATCCATACGATCATCATCGACCGCGTGAGAGAGATCGTCCACCCCGACGGAGAAGAGCTCAAGGCAGATTCGAGCTTTGCGGTGGGCTTTCTGGTCTCGGGCATCATGGGCTTTGTGATGGCGGTCGGCTTTGCCCGGGAGGGCGGCGAGGAGATAGACCTCGAGCAGCTGGGGGACAGCGCGTGCGCGTACCTGAGGGCGGTCGCCATGCAGACGGTTGAAACGGTCGCGCAAGTCGAGGGCGTCGATACATCCGAGCTGCTCGAACGCGTCTCCAAGGAGGCCGATGCCTATCGCGCATCGCGTGCGACGAGTCCCGACGTGGTGAAAGACGTCTAGGGTTTCTCTTGCGGGGCGCCCGTCGCGCATCGCGCGGTGAGTCCCGCGATGCGGTCATAACCTGCATTCATGTGAGCCGGGTTTATAGATATTCCTCCAGCTGTTAACATATACTCCATATGGGTAAAGAGACCAAAGCGCTGCCGCGGGGCGGCGCTTTGCGTTTGAAAAACTAGCTCGTCTAAGAGGAACTAGCATGTTAGACCGTTTTACCGATCGTGCGCGTAAGGTCATGTCCATGGCCAAGCAAGAAGCGCTCGATCTTCATTCAAATAAGGTGGGCACCGAGCACCTGCTGCTCGCGCTTGCCAAGGAGGACGAGGGCATTGCCGCCGAGGCGCTGCGTTCGCTCGACATCTCCTATGATGACATCATGGATACCCTCAAAGAGGTCCAGACCACGGTTCCCGAGCCCAGCGAGGAGACCGAGGCTGCCAAGCTCGCCTTTACGCCGCTCGTCATCAGCGTGATGGAGCGCTCCTTCCGCGTGGCACGCGAGAACAACCAGACCTACGTTTCGACCGAGCACTTGCTGATCGGCATCGTCGAAGAGGGCAACGGCATGGCCATGGACATCCTCATGCGCCTGGGCGTGTCGTCTGCTTCCATTAAAAAGGCCATCGAAAAGCTCACTGCCAAGGATCAGGACAAGAAGCGTCCGCTCGCTGGCGCTGGCGCTGGTCGTCCCGGTGCGGGCCTGCCGTTCTTTAGCGGCTCGGATGCCTCTCAGCAAAAGGGGAGCGGCACCGACACGCTCAAGCAGTTCGCCACCAACCTCACGCAAAAGGCGCGCGACGGCGAGCTCGATCCCGTGATTGGCCGCGAAAAGGAAGTCCAGCGCATGATGGAGATCCTTTCGCGCCGCACCAAGAACAATCCGCTTATCCTGGGCGATCCCGGCGTGGGCAAGACGGCTATCGTCGAGGGCCTGGCGCAGCAGATTGCTGCTGGCAATGTGCCCGAGAATCTTATGAACCAGAATATCTGGACGCTCGATCTGCCGGGTCTTGTCGCGGGTGCCAAGTATCGCGGTGAGTTTGAGGAGCGCCTCAAGAACGTGATCCAGGAGGCGACCGAAGCCGACGACGTCATCTTGTTTATCGACGAGATGCACACCATCATCGGTGCCGGTTCTGCCGAGGGTTCTATCGATGCGAGCTCTATGCTCAAGCCCGTGCTCGCGCGCGGTGCTTTCCAGATCATCGGTGCCACCACGGCCGAGGAGTTCCGCAAGTACCTCACCAAGGACCCGGCCTTCGAGCGTCGCTTCCAGACCATTGATGTCGAGGAGCCGAGCGTCGAGGACACGGTCAAGATCCTGACCGCGCTCAAGCCTCGCTACGAGGAGCACCACCATGTGCGCTATACGCAGGGTGCTATCGAGGCCGCCGCGAATCTTTCCAACCGCTACATCCAGGATCGCTTCTTGCCCGATAAGGCCATCGACCTCATCGACGAGGCCGGTGCCCGCGCTCGCATCGCCGCGAATCGCGCGCCCGAGCCGGTGCGCGAGGCTGAGCATCGCATAGAGGAGCTTAAGGCCGCCGCGCAGGAGGCCACCGAGAGCGATGACATGAACAAGGCCGCCGAGATCACCGAGCAGCAGAAGGCCGCCGAGATTGAACTCGCCGAAGCCAAGGCCGCCTGGACCGCCGAGCTCGACGCCAGCCCGCTCACCATCGACGTGAGTCAGATTGCCGACATCGTGTCCGTGACTTCGGGCGTGCCGGTTTCCTCGCTCACCGAGAGCGAGAGCCGTCGCCTGCTGCAGACCGAAAGCGTGCTCAAGACCCGCATTATCGGCCAGGACGAGGCCGTCGAGGCCGTCGCCAAGGCCGTGCGCCGCAGCCGCTCGCCGCTCAAGGACCCGCGTCGCCCCGGCGGTAGCTTTATCTTCCTGGGCCCCACCGGCACGGGCAAGACTGAGCTCGCCAAGACGCTCGCCGAGTACCTCTTTGGCAGCAAGGACGCGCTCATCAGCTTCGACATGTCCGAGTTCGGTAGCGAGTTCGAGGTCTCCAAGCTCATCGGTAGCCCTCCGGGCTACGTCGGTCACGACGAGGGCGGCCAGCTCACCAAGGCCGTTCGTCGCCACCCGTACTCGGTCGTGCTGTTCGACGAGATCGAGAAGGCGCACCCCGATATCTTCAACATCTTGCTGCAGGTGCTGGAGGAGGGCCGCCTGACCGATAGCCAGGGCAAGACGGTCGACTTCCGCAACACCGTGATCATCATGACGTCCAACGTGGGCGCCCGCGAGATTGCGCAGGATGCGAGCGTGGGCTTTGGCACCACCGGCGAGCAGGGTCTCACGTCGAGTGAGATCCGTGGTCGCGCGATGGGCGAGCTCAAGCGCCTGTTCCGCCCCGAGCTGCTCAACCGTATCGATGACATCGTGGTGTTCCAGAAGCTCTCGGGCGAGAATCTCACCAAGATCGCGCACCTGCTGGTGGACGACCTACGTCAGCGTTTGATTGCCAACGGCATGAACATCAAGCTCACCGATGCGGCCTATGACAAGATCGTGGCCGAGGGCACCGACCTCACCAACGGCGCGCGTCCTCTGCGTCGTGCCATCCAAAAGCTCATCGAGGATCCGCTGTCCGAGGAGCTGCTGGCCGGCGAGTGGGGCGAGGGCGATACCGTCCTGTGCGACGTGGTCGACGGCAAGTTTGTCTTTAGCCACGGCACGGGTGAGATTCCGGCGCCGCGTCCGGCGGGTGCACTCGGGGGCGATACCGCTCCGGCGGCGCCGCACACCGGAAACGCCGCACCTGTGAGCAGTGGCGTGAACTCGGGCCCCGGCGGCATGATGCAAGCCGGTTCCGGCGCGCTGTAGGGCGTGGCGACAATTTGATACGCGCAATCGAGGCGCTCCGGAAAGGGCGCCTCGATTTGTAGAGCTGCGGAAGTTGTGACCGTTACGCTATACGGTCCACCGTTAGCCGATGATGCAAGGGCGCTCGGCGTTTTTGACTGGTTTATGCACGCAAAGTCTGGGAATATACAAGGCGCATGTCTTACTGTCTAACCAGTTGCGCCAAGGAGGCACCATGGATTACAAGATCACCGGCTACGAGCCCGCCCAGCTGTTCCATTTCTTTGAGGAGGTCAGCGCGATCCCCCGTGGGTCTGGCAACGAGAAGGGCATCAGCGATTTCCTGGTTGCGTTTGCCAAGGAGCGCGGCCTCGACGTGTACCAGGACGAGGTCTACAACGTCATCATTCGCAAGCCCGCTTCTGCCGGCGCCGAGAATGCCCCGACCGTGATGCTGCAGGGCCACATCGATATGGTGTGCGACAAGTTGGGCTCTGTTGAGCACGACTTTACGACCGACGGTATCGATCTGGTCGTCAAGGACGGCGTCCTCACCGCTAACGGCACCACCCTGGGCGCCGACAACGGTATTGCTGTCGCTCTGATGCTTACTGTGCTCAACGACGATTCGATTGCTCACCCCGCCCTCGAGTGCGTATTCACCACCGACGAGGAGACTGGCCTGGTCGGCGCCGAGACGCTCGACAAGTCCCAGATTAGCGCCCGCACCATGATTAACCTTGACTCCGAGGAAGAGGGCGTTGCCACCGTCAGCTGCGCCGGCGGCGTCGTTGTTACCTACACCTGCCCCATCGTGCGCGAGCACAAGACCGGCAGCACCCTCACGCTCGACATCTCCGGCCTACTGGGTGGTCATTCCGGCAACGATATCAACCTGGAGCGCGGCAACGGCAACCTCATCATGGCCCGCATCATCGACCGCCTGATGGTCGCCGGCGAGCCCGCCATCGTTAGCTTTAACGGCGGCACTAAGGACAACGCCATCAACCGTGAGTGCAAGGCCGAGCTGGTTTACGCCGACCACGCTGCCGCCGAGGCCGCGGCCCAGATCGCAAAGGGCATCATCGCCGACGTCACTGCCGAGCTCGAGGTCTTCGACCCCGGCTTTACCTGCACCGTCGAGATTGCCGACGACGCCGAGGTCGAGGCCATGGATCAGAAGTCCGCGCTTGCCCTCATCCGCGCCCTGCGTCTTGCCCCTAACGGCGTGATTCGCCGCAACGTCGCCACCGACGGCTCCGTCGAGGTTTCCTCCAACATCGGCGTGGTCGCTACTTCCGACGACCAGGTCAAGATCATGCTGTCCCCGCGCTCCTCGATCACCTCGCTGCAGAACGAGTTCAAGGACCGCCTGCAGACGCTGGCCGATGTCTTGGGCTTCGACGCCAAGTTCGAGTTCGAGTATCCCGGCTGGAGCTATGCCGAGCATTCGCCGGTCCGCGACGTTTTTGTCGAGAGCTATCGCGAGCTCTTTGGATCCGAGCTGCGCATCGAGTCCATTCACGCCGGCCTTGAGTGCGGCCTGTTTGCTGAGGCCCTGCACGGCCTGGACGCCATCGCCGTGGGCCCGACGCTCTCCGATGTCCACACCCCGGACGAGAGCATGGAGCTCGCTTCTGCCGAGCGCTTCTACGAGCTGCTCATCGACGTCCTCAAGCGCCTCGCTGCGTAAAGGTTGCTTTGGCTAAGCCGCTCTAAAACGGCTGGCTATGAAAACGGCCGCCTGGCGTAATGCCGGGCGGCCGTTATTCGTTACAGCGCCAAAATCCCCAGATGCTCAAGCAAGATCTTAAGTCCGATGAGGATGAGCACGATGCCGCCCACGATGGTGGCAGGTTTTTCGTAGCGCGCGCCAAAGGTGTGGCCGATCGCTACGCCGGCGACGGAGAAGATAAACGTTGTGACACCGATAAGCGATACAGCGGGAACGATGTCGACCGAAAGCGCGGCGAACGAGATGCCCACGGCCAGGGCGTCGATTGAGGTGGCGATGGCGAGGATCAGGTACTCGCCCAGTTCAATCTTTTCGGCATCCTTGCCGTCGCCTTCATTCTCGTCCTCGGTAAAGGCTTCCCACAGCATTTTGCCGCCGATAAAGGCCAAAAGGATAAAGGCGATCCAATGGTCGATGGGTCCGATGATGCCCATGAATTGACTGCCAAGCGCCCATCCGATTACGGGCATGCCGGCCTGAAAGCCGCCAAAGAACAGGCCGAGTACCACGGCGACTTTAAGGTTGATCTTCTTCATGCCAAGGCCCTTGCAGATGGATACGGCAAAGGCATCCATCGAAAGGCCAACGGCGAGCAGCACGAGCTCTGCGAGTCCCATAGTCTGGCTCCCTCTCTGCGGGCGGGCCCGCGTGTACCTCTTGGGGGAGTAACAAAAAAAGACCCGTGGCGTACGCGTTGCGCGCACAGCCACGAGTCTCGTTCATTAAGGCAAGCCAGGCCGCATCGGCCAGTGTGTTGACTTGCCGCGCCACCGGAGGCGAACCCGATCACGCGACTACTCCCTCATTTATGCGAATCCCGATGCTACCACATAAGCAGCTCATTTGGATTGGGGCTCTCAGCTGTGTTCGCTCATTCTGTAAGCATCGGATTTTGCGGGCGTCACAGGGGCAAACCGTGAGAAACTTATTGACGTTTATGGAGCGTATACGATGGGAGCGATGCCTTGGATAAGAACGAGCTGCAAAAGCGTATGGAACAGGCCATTCGCCTGACGGCACCTGGCCAGCCGATTCGCACCGCCCTCGACATGATCATTGCTGGTCACCTGGGCGCCCTTATCTGCGTCGGCGACACCGAAAACGTGCTCGCTGCTGGTAACGACGGCTTCCCGCTCAACATTTCGTTTACCTCGAACCGCCTGTTCGAGCTTTCCAAGATGGACGGCGCCATCGTCATCGATGGCGACCTCACCCAGATCCTGCGCGCCAACTTCCACCTCAATCCCGATCCCTCGCTTGCCACGAGCGAGACGGGCATGCGTCACCGTACTGCCGCTCGCATGTCGGTGCTCACCGACGCCATCGTGATCTCGGTTTCGGCTCGTCGTGCCGTCGTCAACGTGTACGTCCACGGTAAGAGCTACGAGATCCAGCCTGTCACCACCATCATGAGCTCGGTCAACCAGCTCGTCGCCACGCTCCAAACCACCCGTCAGTCGCTCGACCGCTCCCTGCTGCGTCTGACGGCCCTCGAGCTCGATGACTACGTTACGCTCGCCGACATTACCGGCATTTTCTCGAGCTTCGAGATCATGCAGCAGGCAAAGACTGAGCTTAAGGATTGCATTGTCAAGCTGGGCAACCAGGGCAAGCTCGTGCAGATGCAGCTCGAGCAGCTCGCCGGCTCCAGCATGGATACCGAGTACGACCTGATGATTCGCGACTATGCGAGCGATTCCTCCGAGGCCAATGCCGAAAAGATCCGCGCCAACCTGAGCCGTATGACGCCCAAGGACTTGTCCGACCCTCAGCATGTGGCGGCGGTTCTGGGTTACGACGACCTGGACGAGGACTCCGTCATGACACCGCTGGGCCTGCGCACGCTTTCGCGCGTGTCCGTCGTGCGCGACGGCGTGGCCGAGAAAATCGTCGACGAGTATGGATCGCTGCAGGAGCTCATGGACGACATCAGCGAAGATCCGGAGCGCCTGGGCGACTTTGGCGTCAACAACCCTGCCATTCTTGCGGACTCCCTGTACCGCATGAAGGGCACCAAACAGGGGAACGCATAATGGCGCCCGTATGCGCCGCGGTCGTTGCCGGTGGCAGCGGCCAGCGCTTTGGTAACCCCGGTGGTAAGCAGCTCGTCAATGTAGCGGGCCGTCCGCTTATGAGCTGGTCCATCCGCGCATTTGACCGTAGCAATAAGGTCGGCCACATCGTCGTGGTTTGCCCTGCCGAGCGTCGTGCCGAGATGCGCCGCCTGGCCATCAGCCCGTATTCGTATAGCACGCCCATCAGCTTTGCCGATGCCGGCGAGACCCGCCAGGATTCCACCCGCGCCGGCGTGCACGCGGTGCCGGCGGGCTTTGAATATGTCGCCATCCACGATGGCGCCCGTCCGCTCATTACGACCGAGGCTATCGACCACGCTATCGACGTGCTCGTGAGCGACCGTGCCCTCGACGGTGTCGTGTGCGGTCAGCCCGCGATCGACACGCTCAAGATCGTCGACGGCGATAATATCGTCGAGACGCCGCCGCGCGAGCTCTATTGGGCCGCGCAGACGCCGCAGATCTTTAGCGTCGACGCCATGAAGCGCGCTCACGCCGCTGCTATCGCCGAGGGCTTTATCGGTACCGACGATTCATCGCTGGTCGAGCGCATGGGCGGGCGCGTCCGCTGTGTCCAGAGCCCGCGCGATAACCTTAAGGTGACGGTGCCCGAGG
>CAUFXK010000039.1 GCA_959596495.1 uncultured Collinsella sp.
GTACATGTACGGATGAATGTGGGAGGTGTTCGGATAAAGTCGATAATCAAGGCATTTGAAACAAACGCAAAAAAGTACTTGCAAAGACGCGTTCCGACATATAAGTTGATAAAAGACCGCCGTTGCGGTTTTAAGTAGATCGAGCATATGAAATTTCAGTTTTTAGCGTGTAAGAGAAAGAAGATCGGCAAAGTACAACCCCAAACGCAATGACAACTTAATGAGGTAACTGCCACATGTGAGGCACCCAGGGCATTGCTGTCTCGATTTTGAGCACGATGCCTTCCGCCTTGCATGGGCCGTTCCATCCCGCCCCTGCAGCAACTGCCTCACGGGCTCATTGAAAACCGCATAGCACCCCAACGTCAGCACATCACCCACGGCAAGCACATCACTCACGACAACCAACACATCAACAAACAGCACGAACATCAACCGATTGGAGAAGCTATGACAAACCACCGCGCTGAAGACGGCGATAAGAAAAGCATTCTGGATGCCCGCATTGAGCGAGCATATGCAAACGAATATGACGCCGCCTTTGCCGCCGCGACCATCAAGAACTACGCGTCGCTACCGCTCGCGACGATCTTGGCCGACCACCCTCAACTGCTGAAGCGCTGTACAAAGATCATGGGCGACCCCGACATTCGCAAGCTGACAGACCCCTATGCCCCAAAACGCGACAACGATTCGTACGTTCTTACCGTAGGCTGCCTAGCCCATATGCTTACGGCGCTCGACACGAAACTCAAGCTCGAATGGGAACCCGACGAGCGTCATGAACTCGAAAGCAAGCGGAACACCCTGCGCACCGCACTGTTCCTTCCGTTGGACGGCCTCAAGCGCTGCAACGTCGAGCTCAATACACAGGCGCGGCAAAAGCCCGGGACCACAGGGCAGAAAACTCCAAGACCCCATGCGGCCATCGTCGACCGCAACCGATATAACCGCATGACCGCGCATTTTTCTGCCGAGGGAGCAGCCATAAGGACGCTGATCGACCTGCTGTGCCTCCCGAGCATCAACGAGCTATTTGAGGGCTATCTCGCCCTTGTTCCCGCGACGGCACCCAAGTCGGTAGCAAAGATCATCGAGACCTGCAGACGCCAGTTTGAGCGCCATCGCAATGGCAGCGAGATGAACGCCAGCATCGCGCAGTACTACGCGGCTCATTACAAAAATGACGGATGTGCCCCTGTCGAGCATCAGCTGCGGCTCGCCTACACCACGCCCGCCGCAACGCTCTATCGCTTTGGAGCCCTTGGCGCTTGCGAGCCGCACGAACAGGCAGCCTGCCCCACAACCGAGCTCGATCTCAGGCTCGGACGAACCCTGTAGCCCGCCAGCCCCTCCGCGGGCAACAATCCTATTCCACAACACAACCAACAGAAAGGGGTCCTCATGGACACCAATCATTCCCCCATCATCAGCCCCCTCACCATGCGTGAATCCGCCCGAGGCATCACGCTCACCAGCATTTACGATGAGATGCTCGCCCGTCGCGAGCTCTCCGTCATGGGAAACATCGAAACCCCGATGGCCCACGACCTATGCCAGCAGATCCGCCTGCTCGATGCCACCGACTCCAGCCGCCCCATCACCATATTTGTCGCCAGCGCCGGCGGAAGCGTGCGATCGGGCCTTGCGATCTATGACGCCATGCGCCTCGCATCGTGCCCCATCCGCACCGTCTGCCTGGAATTCGCCGCGTCCATGGGCGCCGTGATCTTTATGGGCGGCGACGATCGCCGTATGGCGCCCCATGCAGAGCTCATGATTCACGACCCGCTGATCCCCCAGGGGGCAGGCGGCTCGGCACTTGCGCTGCAGGAAACCAGCCGGCGTCTCATGCAGACCCGCAAGACCCTCACGCAAATCCTCTCGGACCGCAGCGGCCTCACGCCCAAGCGCATCCAGTCCCTCACTGCAAAAGACACCTACCTTTCGGCCGAGCGCGCCGTCGAGCTCGGCTTTGCCCACGAAATCCTCTCGACCACCAAGGAGGTCGCCCATGTCTAACCTCGCCAGCCGTCTCGCCGCATCTGAGTCCGCATCGTCCACCATCCTCGCCAAGGATCGAACGCTTTCCTGCGACACCCGCCAAACGGGACTCAACAACAATGCACTTGTGATCGGCCCCTCGGGAGCCGGCAAGACCCGAAACGTCCTCAAGCCCAACCTGCTGCAAATGAACGCAAGCTACGTCGTGCTCGACACCAAAGGCACGCTCTGTCGCGAAGTGGGACCCGTGCTGGCAGCCCACGGTTACCGCGTGCAATGTCTCAACTTCGCCGACCTCAACACCGTCCCGGCCCTTGCGCCCGGCATCGAGCGCTGCGGCTACAACCCCCTGAGGCACATTCACCGCAAGGCGGACGGCAGGCCCAACCAGCAGGACATCCTCTCGGTGGCAAAGGCCATCTGCCCCATCGAGGACAACAACCAGCCTTTTTGGGATCATGCGGCGGCAAACCTGCTGTCGTGTCTTATCGCCTACGTCACCGAACAGCTACCCGCCGACGAGCAGACGATCAGCTCGGTCATCAAGCTGATCGAGCACCTGCAGGACGGTGCCACAGGTCGATTGTTTGACGACCTGATCACGACCGACCCCCAAAGCTATGCCCTCTCGCTATGGCGGCGCTACGCCATTACGCAAAATGCCGAGCGCATGCACGCGAGCATCGTCGGCATCCTTGCCGAAAAGGTCATGTGTCTGGGATTCGACGGTGCGGCACAGCTCTATCGTGAGTGCCATCAGGTGGACTTCGCTTCCATGGGACACACCCCCTGCGCCCTGTTTGTAACCGTGAGCGATATTGACCGCAATCTCGATCCGCTGACCGGCCTCTTTATTTCACAGGCGTTTATGGGCCTCATTCGTGAGGCCGATAGGCAGCCCGACGGCAGCCTGCCCGTGCCCGTGCGCTTTATGCTCGATGACTTCGCAAATCTGCAGATCCCCCAGATCGACAACGTGCTCTCGATTATCCGAAGCCGCAACATCTGGGCAACGCTGCTGCTGCAGTCGACCAACCAGCTCGATGCGCTCTATGACGAGGCACGCGCACGCTCCATCATGGGCAACTGCGACACGCATCTGGTGCTGGCGTTCCAGGATCCCGAGAGCGCCCGGGTGTTTTCCGACCGCGCCGACGCGCTGCCCAGCACGCTCATGGCGACGCCGATCGATCGCTCGTGGCTCTTTGTGCGCGGCTGCACTCCCGAACAGGTCGAGCGCTTTAGGCTCGAAGACCATCCGCTCTACGGGGAGCTGCCCGAGGCGCAGCGAGGCCATGCGGAGGCCGAGCTCTAGACGCAGGGCCCTCGCAGCACGCGACGCTCCGGCGAAGATCCTTAAAGGCCGTGCGCCCCGGGGCCACGGCAAAGCAAAGGGGCCCGCATCCGATGGGATACGGGCCCCTGACTATAAGGCGCGATGCGTTAACAGCAGCGACTACTTGCGGTGAGCGCGGTAGAACTCGATGAGCGCCTGGGTCGAAGCGTCCTGCTCGGCCTTGGCGGCGTCGTCATGGAAGGCTGGAGTGATCTGCTTGGCAAGCTGCTTGCCCAGCTCGACGCCCCACTGGTCGTAGGAGTCGATGCCCCAGACCGTGCCCTCGACAAACGTGATGTGCTCGTACAGGGCGATGAGCTCGCCGAGTGCGAACGGGGTCAACGTGTCGCCAAAGATCGAGGTCGTCGGACGGTTGCCCTCAAAGCAGCGGGCCGGGACGATCTGCTCGGGCGTGCCCTCGGCGCGCACCTCATCGGCCGTCTTACCAAAGGCGAGCGCCTTGGTCTGGGCCAGGAAGTTGCCCAGGAACAGCTCGTGCACGTCCTGGCCGCTGTCGGTCGCAGGGTTGGCGGTATTGGCGAAGGCAATGAAATCGGCCGGGACCACCACGGTGCCCTGGTGCAGCAGCTGGTAGAAGGCGTGCTGACCGTTGGTGCCGGGCTCGCCCCAGAAGATCTCACCGGTGTCGGAGGTCACGGCGCTGCCGTCCCAGCGGACATGCTTGCCGTTGGACTCCATGGTGAGCTGCTGCAGGTAGGCCGGGAAACGATGCAGGTACTGGCAGTACGGCAGCACGGCGTGGCTCTTGGAACCGAAGAAGTTGACGTACCAGACGTTGAGCAGGCCCATCAGCGCAACGGCATTGTTCTCGAGCGGCGTGTTGCAGAAGTACTCGTCGATAGCGTGGAAGCCCTCGAGGAACTGCTGGAAGCGCTCGGGACCGAGCACGACGATCAGCGACAGGCCCACGGCGGAGTCGACGGAGTAGCGGCCGCCGACCCAGTTCCAGAAGCCGAAGGCGTTGGCGGGGTCGATACCGAAGGCCTCAACCTTCTCGAGTGCGGTGGAAACGGCGACGAAGTGCTTTGCCACGGCCTCGGCGTTCTGCTCATCGGAGCCGTCGATGGCGCCCTGGGCCTTGAGCTGCTCGAGCATCCAGGTCTTGACCTCGCGGGCGTTGGTGAGGGTCTCGAGCGTGGTGAAGGTCTTGGAGACGATGATCACGAGCGTGGTCTCGGGATCCAGGCCCTTAAGCTTCTCGGCCTGGTCGTTGGGGTCGATGTTGGAGATATAGCGGCAGTCGATACCGGCGTCGGCATAGGGACGCAGAGCCTCGTAGGCCATGACCGGGCCCAGATCGGAGCCGCCGATGCCGATGGACACCAGGTGCTCGATCTTCTTGCCGGTAACGCCCTTCCACTCACCGGAGCGCACGCGCTCGGCGAAGGCATACATGCGGTCGAGGACCTCGTGCACGTCGGCGACGACATCCTGGCCGTCGACGATGAGCTGGCCCCTCTCGGTTGCGGGGCGGCGAAGCGCGGTGTGCAGGACGGCGCGGTCCTCGGTGGTGTTAATGTGCTCGCCGGAGAACATGGCGTCGCGGCGCTCCTCGAGCTTCACCTCGCGGGCAAGATCGCACAGCAGCTTGACGGTCTCATCGGTCACCAGGTTCTTCGACAGATCGAAGTGCAGGTCACCGGCGTCAAAGCTCAGCTTGTTCACGCGCTCGGCATCGGCAGCGAACCAGGCCTTGAGGTCGATACCATCGGCCTCGAGCTTCTCCTGATGAGCCTCGAGTGCCTTCCAAGCGGCAGTCGACGTAGCATCGATAGGTGCGGCAACAGTTGCCATAGAGTCCTCCTCAGCATACGGGCGCACGCCTCCATGCGCCCGGACATTCAGATGCCACTATTCTAGCGCAGGTCAAGACTACAATCAGCGAGCGTTGCCAATCGGCCCCCAAACGGCAACCGATCAAAAAGGGACAGGCTTATTTTGGCAGGTCAAACGCTTTACCAACCAAAAATAACCCGTCCTTTTATGGCAAATATTAGGCCGCGGCGCAGACGCTACCGAGTAACTCACGCAGAGGAGACCCGATGCCCTCCAGCAGTTCGGGCGCGATAATGGCAAAAACGGGAACCTCGCCGGTGCCCACGACAGCAGGCACCTTGCCCTCCGAGACAATGCATCCATAAGGCACAAAGCCGTCTTCGCCGGCATCGAGCGCCGCCATGCGACGCGCGAGCTCGCGCGCAAAGCCGGCAGTATCGGCATCGCCAATCGCCAGGACAAAGTCCACGCCTTCGTCGGTCGCCAGGGCTACGGCCTCATCGACCAAATCGTCTCCCCCATCGCCCCCGACCAAGCCGCAGCGAAAAAGCACGCGTTCGAGTAGAGCTCGATCAAGCGAGCCGAGCGCCGCCGAGACGAGCTCATCGTGCGTATGTTTGTCACCGCCCAACACGACCAGCGCCTTGGTGCCACCGTAGTGAGCGACCAATCGTCCGCACCAGCGAGCCACGTCTCCATCCGCAACAAGGCGCGTCGGCATACCAAACCCATAATTGACCATCTTTTCCACAACCCTTCCGTGCGTATAGGCGGTATCAATCGTTAGGCTCATGCTACGAAGCGAGGTTTTCCGAGCTGTTTCGCACTCTTTAGAGCTGCGTTAAAACCCGATCCAACCGCACGACCATACCTACCAAAACAAACCAGTCCCTTTTTGACAGGTTTTGACGACGTCCGGACGAGCGGGTATTATCGAACAGGTATTCGATAAGAACATGTGTTTGATGAAAGGACACGGATGGCGCACGAGCAGCACACCTATATCTGCATCGACCTCAAGACGTTTTATGCCAGCGTCGAGTGCGTCGACCGTGGGCTCGATCCGCTCACCACCAACCTGGTCGTTGCCGACGAATCGCGCGGGCGCACGACCATCTGCCTCGCCATCACGCAGGCCATGAAGGACTTAGGGATTCACAATCGCTGCCGCCTATTCGAGATTCCCGATGGTATCGACTACATCACGGCCGTACCGCGCATGCAGCACTATATGGAGGTGTCGGCGCAAATCTACGGCATCTATCTGGAATACGTAAGTCCGCAAGACATTCACGTCTATTCAATCGATGAATGCTTTATCGACGTGACGCCCTATCTGGACCTCTATCACACAGATGCGGAAGGGTTCGCCTGCACGCTGCGCGACGAGGTCCTCGCGCGCACCGGCATCACGGCGACGGTCGGCATCGGCCCCAACCTATTCCAGGCCAAGGTAGCGCTCGACATTACCGCCAAGCACGTACCCAGCCGCATCGGCATACTCGACGACGAGACCTTTCGCAAGGAGATCTGGCCCCATCGTCCCATCACCGATATCTGGGGCATCGGTCCCGGCGTGGCAGCCCGCCTCGAGAAATACGGCGTCTACGATCTGATGGGCGTCGCGGCGCTCGACGAAAACCTGCTTTACGACGAGCTCGGCGTCAATGCCGAATATCTCATCGACCATGCCTTCGGGCGCGAGCCGACAACCATCGCCGATATCCAAGCCTATCGCCCGCAAGCAACTTCGACCACCACAGGACAGGTGCTCTCGAAGGGTTATGCCTACGAACAGGCCTATACCGTCTTGCGCGAGATGGTCGACAACGCCGTTTTAGACTTGGTCGATAAGCACGTGGTCTGCGACAGCATCTCGCTCTTTGTGGGCTACGCGAGCGAACGCGCCGACATACGCCGCCTCGACGCCAGCGGTACAGCGCAGTATGTGGACGGATGCGGGCACCTGCGCTCGAGCACATCGAGTATCGAACCCACCGCAACCGCCGGCCCCGAGCTCGCGCCCCGTGCGCCCAAGCCCGTCCAGCGCGATGACGAACGGCGTCGCCTGGTGCGCGAAGCGCAGGCAATCGATGGCATCTTTGTGGGAGAGCATGGCGGCAAACCGCGCGGTGGCTATGCCGCACTCTTTGCGCACTCTAACGCCTCGCGAAAGCTGAGCGAGCGTACCAATTCGTTTAAGAAGATCATGGGCTATTTCGATGAGCTCTGGGCGCAGACTGTCGATCCCAAACGACCGGTCAAGCGCATCAACCTGGGATTTGGCAACCTCATGCCCGAGGAATTTGCCACCATCGATCTATTCAGCGATATCGAGGCCGATGAGCGCGAGCGCGACCTGGCGCGCACCGTCCTGGCCGTGAAAGGCAAGTACGGCAAGAACGCGCTCGTCAAGGGATTAAGCTTTACCGCCGGCGCCACCGCGCGCGAACGCAACGAACAAGTTGGAGGACACCGTGCCTAAACCCAAACAACAGCCCGTGCGCCCGCCGACCGCCTTCGAGCGCTTGGCGGACCCCGAGGGCAGACGCCGCGCCGCCGACCCCAACCTCACTGCCAACGGTGCCGTGCGCGCCAACCGCGCCGCACAGTTTATGCCCTTTGCCGCCCTCACGGGATACTACGAACTCGTGCGCAAGCAGGAAATCACCATCGAGCCAAAACGTGAGCTCACGGAAGAAAAAGCCCTCGTGCTTTCTAAAAAACTCGAGGGTCTCAAACGTGGCGACCTGGTGCGCGTCACCTATTACGATATGTACGGCTATCGCGCTCGCACGGGCATCCTTGACGAGGTACTCCCCGCCTTCAAGCTCCTCAAGCTCAAAGACATCGCCATCGACTTCGATGACATCCAGGACATTGAGCTACGCGGACGAGCCTAGACAAGGACGCGCATCCAAGGCAAGGCCTACAGCGTCATGACGTAGTAACCCGCGTCCTTCACGGCCGCCACGAGAGCACCGCGATCGATCGGCTGCTTAGAGCGCACGCGCGCCGTGTGGTCCGCATACGTCACCGTTGCCCACACGCCATCCAGTGCATTCAGGGTATTGGCCACGTTCTGAGCGCAGCCGTCACAGTTCATGCCGCCGATGAGCAGCTCATCGCTATAGGGATAGTGTGACGCATCGGTATCCACCACAACAACCTTTTTGGCCTTCTTGCCGCTCGTACCATCGCTGCAGCAACTCTTCCCGCGTGTCGAAGCGGCAATGCGACGCAGTCCAAAAAACATGCCGACGGCAATGACGGCCAGCACGATGAGATTCGCAGGGTTGAGCAAGTCACTCATGCGCTCCCCTTTCAAGTAGCACTATCTAGATACCCCCATGGGGTGCCCCCATCTTAACCCAAAATCATGTCTGTTCGGTCAATTAGTTTCCCTCTTCAAACTTTTTTGTTGACCATGGCTTACTTTCGTGTATAAGTTTTCCTAGGCTAACAGTTTAGATCCGTAAGGAGCGCCGTGACTCGAACCATAGACATCCCAACGTTTCAGGCGGCAGTCGTGCGCAACTGCTCTCCCACGCTCGCGGGCATCAAGCCGGCATCGCTCTTTACCTATCCAGGCACCTACGCCCACGGGGACGGCTCGACCACAACCGAAACCATTGCAGAACGCCGAGCACGCCTGCTCAACGTTATCGCCCAGTGCAATCGCGAGCTTGACCCGCTCGGCATCCACCTGAGTGTTTTGGTCTGGCGGCCCTGCGGAGCGCTCGTGTACGCGTACCAAGCCAAAAACCTCACCACCTATTTCGCAGACCCTCGCGTCCAAACGGCGCTCACCTCGGAAGGCTACGACACGAGAGACCTTTCGGCATGCCTTGTGCATTTGGCATCACGCATCACGCTCGCGAGCAATAACGTCGCGGAATGCGCCTGCAGCCAGACTCGATGCGCACTACCCCAGCAAGCTAGCTGCAGCAAAGACTGCACCTGCGAGTTTCCGCACGAAATAGGCTACTTCCTTGGATATCCCTACGACGACGTGCACGAGTTTATCGTCCAGCGCGGCGAGAACTACAAGGTCTTTGGGGCCTGGAAGGTCTACGCAAATGTCGAGCAGGCGCTTGCGACGTTTGATGCCTACCGTGCCTGCACCCAATACTTCACTTTTATCTATCAGCAGGGCTGCAGCCTGGCGCAACTTGCCCAGGCAACCCGATAGAACGTACAAGCCGCGACGCTACGCCGCACAACCGAAAGGAAAACATATGAGCAAGATCGCAGTCGTCTACTGGAGCGGTACAGGCAACACCGAGGCCATGGCAAACTTCGTTGCCGAGGGCGCAACCGGTGCCGGCGCCGAGGCAGAGGTCATCCCCTGCGCCGACTTCTCTGCCGACAAGGCCGCCGAATATGATGCCTTCGCCTTCGGCTGCCCCGCCATGGGCTCCGAGGAGCTTGAGTATGACGAGTTTCAGCCTATGTGGGACGAAGTCAAGGAGACCCTCGGCGACAAGAAGGTCGTCCTCTTTGGCTCCTATTCGTGGGCCGAGGGCGAGTGGATGGACAACTGGAAGGCCGACGCCGACGAGGCCGGCGTCAACGTCGTGGACTCCGTCATTTGCTACGATGCGCCCGACGATGAGGGCGAGGCGGCCTGCAAGGCCCTCGGAGCCGAGCTCGCGTAACGAAACCAGGCCTTCAAAAGAGCCTGTATCACAGCGCATCCCCATCCCTACAAAAGAGCGGGGGCTGGATTCAAGTCCAGCCCCCGCTCTTTTGTAACGGCAGTTACATCAACCGGCTACGAAATATTGCCCAAGAACGCCTTGGTTCGCTCGCTCTTGGGGTGGTCGAAGACCTCGCTCGGCGTACCCTCTTCCACAATGACGCCGCCGTCCATAAAGACGACGCGGTCGGCGACATCGCGGGCAAAGCCCATCTCGTGCGTCACGACGATCATGGTCATGCCGTCGCGCGCCAAGTCGCGCATGACGCCCAGGACGTCGCGCACGAGCTCGGGGTCGAGCGCCGACGTGGCCTCGTCAAAGAGCATGACGTGCGGGTTCATCGACAGGGCGCGGGCGATGGCAACGCGCTGCTGCTGGCCGCCCGAGAGCTGGCTCGGCATAAAGTCGATACGCTCGGCAAGACCGACCTTGGTCAGCTCCTCGACGGCAATCTTCTCGGCCTCTTCCTTGCTGCGCTTGAGCACCTTCTGCTGCGCAAGCATGACGTTCTTTTTGACTGACAGGTGCGGGAACAAATTGAACTGCTGGAACACCATACCCAGATGCGTGCGCACCTTGTTAAGGTCGACGCCCTTGGCGCACACGTCCACACCCTCAACGACAATCGAGCCACTCGTGGGATGCTCAAGACGGTTGATGCAGCGAAGCATCGTCGACTTACCCGAGCCCGAGGGACCCAGAACTACGACGACCTCGCCCTTATGCACATCAAGATCGATGTCGCGCAGGACCACGTTATCGCCAAAGGCCTTCTGGAGGTTCTTGATGCTGACGACGACCTCGTTCGAGTTATTGGTTTCGCTCATGATAGGACCTCCTTACAGACCGGCGATGTGATCGGCGGGCGTCGCGACAACCTGCCCGGCGCTCTTGGTGGGACGCTTCTTCTTGGTCTCGGCCGTTCCCAGAAGCCTCGCCTCAAGACCGCTCACCAAGCGTGCAAGCGGTAGGGTAATGACCAGATAGAACAGGGCGGCAACCACGTACGGCGTAATGGAGCCCGTCGTGGCCACGATGGTGCGGGCGTTCATGACGATCTCGACCACGCCCACGGCCGCGAGCAGCGACGTATCCTTGTAAAGCAGGATGAACTCACTGGTCAACGTAGGCAGGACATTGCGGAACGTCTGCGGAATCATAACGTAGAGCAGTGTCTGGAAGGCGTTCATGCCCAGCGAGCGCGCGGCCTCGTTCTGGCCCTTGGGGATCGACTGAATACCGGCGCGGAAGATCTCGCACAGGTAGGCGGACGAGTTCATGGCCATGACGATGACGCCGAGCACATAGTCGTCAACCTTGACGCCGGCCAGCGGCAGACCGAAGAACGCGATGTAGATCTGCAGGAACGCCGGCGTACCACGGATGATATTCACATAGATACCGGCAAGGCAACGCAGGATGCGCGACTTGGAGATGCGCATGAGCGACAAGGCAAAGCCAAAGGGAATTGCCAGCGGAAACGCCACGAGCACGATCGAGAGCGACATGAGGAAGCCTTTGAAGACGATCGGCAGGCTCTGGACCAAAATGACCGGGTTCAGGAACAGGCGCAGGAACATGTTGGAATTCCATGCCTCGACCCACGGCTGCTCCTTAAGGTCGGCCAGGAAGTTATCGAATGCCGTCACGCCCTTGATCTCCACCGACGGAATCTTGGAGATCTTCTTGGTCGAACCATCGGCCAAAGTGTAGGTGCCGCTAAAGGCCTCGTCGCCGCCCTCGACGGGGAAGGTCACGCCGTAGACCTCGACACGGAAATAACCGCCGGCGGGCGCCGTCTCGCCAAAATCGATCTTGAGCGTCTGGCCGTCGGCCTTGCACGTAGGCTTCATGGGCGTACGGTCCATAAGGTCATCGCCCGAGAGCATCGTCAGACGCGTGTCGTCCGCACCAAAGGTCGTGCCATCGACAAACGTCAGCGAAAGACCGCTCAGTTCCTCGTCGGCATCGGCCTGGACCTCCCAGGTGATACGAGTCTCGGTGCCACCGACTACGTCGCTACCCGAACCGGTATTGGGTCGGGCGGTAATCTTTGCGGTCTCAAGTGCCTGAGCAGTCGAGGGCACGCAGGCCCCCGCGCATACCAGGGCGAGCACCACAGCCAGGGCACAGGCCAGCTTTTGGAGCATCGAGGGCAGTGGATGGCTCTTGCCCATGGCTCCTTGGTTCAATCGAGACAAGGTGGCTCCTAACGTTCAAGTTGCCGACATAACGGGGCGGGATGACGCCCATTCAAGAAACGCAAAGGCCCTCTCCGCCAAAACGGAAAGGGCCCGCGTGCAATCAAGTAGCTATTTTACTTGATGTTGTACTTAGCCATAAGGGCGTCAACGGTACCGTCATCGGTCAGGTCCTTGATGGCCTGGTTGATGTCGTCCTTGAGCTTAGTGTTGCCCTGGTTGATGGCGATGGCGTACTCCTCGCCGGTGCTGATCTGCTTGATGGTCTGGCAGGTGTTGAACTGCTCGGCGGTCAGCTGGCTGGCGACGGAGCGGTTGGTGACCACGGCGTCGCCCTTATCGGACTGCAGGGCGCTGAAGCACTCGGTAGCGTCCTTGTAGGGGACGATCTTTGCCTTGGGGAAGTTCTCCTGGGCAAAGGCCTCGGCAGTCGAGCCAGACTGGACGATGATCGTGGCGTCGGCGTTGTTGAGCTTCTCGCTGTAGTTGTCGGCCGTGATGTCGGTGTTATCGACCTTGGTCACGATAGCCTGATCGTCCATGTAGTAAGAGTCGGAGAACGCGACTTCCTTCTCACGCTCGGGCGTGTCGGTGATAGCCGCGATGGCGACGTCGTACTTGGCGCCCGAAGCAACGCCGGGGACGAGCGTGTCAAAGTCGTTGTTGACGTACTCAACATCCAGGCCCAGCTTGTCACCGATAGCCTTGATGAGCTCAAGGTCAAAGCCCTGGTAATCGCCGTTGTCATCCTTGTACTCAAACGGCGCGTACTCGGCAGAGGTGCCGACGGTGAGCGTACCGTCCTTGACGAGTGCATACTCCTTGGAGCCGTCGACCTTCTCGACCTTCACGTCATCAGAGCCGCTGGAACCGGCATCGGAACCAGAGGTGGCGTTGGACGAGCCGCAGCCCGTCAGTGCGAGGGCGAGCGCCATGGCGCCCGTGGCGGCAAATGCGCCAAGCTTCTTGAGCTTCATAATCAGTCTCCTTCCGGTGACCCCGTTTGATTCAGAGGTCTGCAAAAACTGTTGGCTATTATGCACCCGGAATTACGAATCTGCAATGAGAAAACTGATTGAAACAATCCCATAACGTGAATGGAACACTCCACTTTGTGACAGTTGTTACTGCTGTAACGACCTTAATAGCGTAATTTCCGCTGCATAACCTGCAAGTTCGTTCGGCGTCTCCAAAATAAATGGAAGTGCACGCAAGCGGCTATTCGATACAATATTCTGCATAACCTGCATACCGCCGCCAAATTCCTCGCTGCCAAGGTATCCCTTGCCGATGCACTCGTGACGATCTTTATGGGCGCCACAAGGGTTCTTCGAATCGTTGATGTGTACGGCATGCAGGCGATCGATGCCCACCACGCGGTCGAACTCGTCGAGTACGCCGTCCAGATCATGGATGATGTCGTAGCCAGCATCGCTCACATGGCAGGTGTCCAAACAAACGCCCAGCT
This sequence comes from uncultured Collinsella sp., assembly GCA_959596495.1. Classification (GTDB taxonomy): domain Bacteria; phylum Actinomycetota; class Coriobacteriia; order Coriobacteriales; family Coriobacteriaceae; genus Collinsella. The sequence goes on from CAUFXK010000039.1 coordinate 13,507, forward strand.
TATCGGACAGCTCTGGGCACTTGGCGGCAACGCCCTCGATAATGCACGCCAGCTCTTCAAAGCTACGGCCCACCTCGGTGCCCTTACCCGCCATGGTCTCGAGCAACACCATCGTCTGCTGGCCCTCAAACATCACCTGGCACAGCGTGTCGACAATCATCTGAATGCCGGCGTCTGCCCCCTGTCCCACATGCGCACCGGGATGGAAGTTGTAGAAGTTGCCGGGCAGTGCTTCCAGACGCTGCAAATCTTCCGCCATAGCCTCCAAGGCAAACTCCCGCGCCCGCTCCTTAGCGGAGCAGGGGTTATAGGTATACGGGGCATGCGCCACCAGCGGTCCAAAGTCGTTTTGTGCCATAAGCTCGCGCAGAGCCGCCACGTCATCCATGTCAAGGTCTTTTGCCTTGCCACCGCGCGGGTTGCGCGTAAAGAACGCAAAGGTATTGGCACCAATGGACAACGCCGTCTCCCCCATTGCCCGATAGCCCTTCGTCGTCGAAAGATGACACCCGATCGTTAGCATCTCCAACTCCCCCTCATCAGTTGCGGTGAAATACGGTCTATTGGTGCCTTATTTTGGCGCAAACAGACCGTATTCCACCGCAAGATATAAAAGGGGCATCGGGGGCACGGTCCGCCGAGCCTTCTTGAGCACCAGCACCGCAACCTAGAGCGTCAAGCGAATCGCATCGATGATCTGCGCGCAGCGCTGTGTGGCGGCAAGAGGCATAACGGGGCTTTCAAGCTCTCCCGTCTGGACGAGCTGGGTCGCATGCTGAATTTCGCCGTAGAAATCATCGACCTCAAACGGGGCATTTATTTCGAGCATTCGTCCGTCGGAGTACTTCTCATGGGCGAGCTCGGGGCGATGGAGGCGCTCGATTTCCAACGAGCCCCGCTCGCAGGCAATCGTTAAGCGGCTTTCATATGCTGCTTTGCCGTCGCACACCATATGAATGGGTATACCGCCGACACTCATATAGATCTCATCGGCCCAGTCCACGCGGCCGCCCGATACGTCACGCCAGCGAACTTCACGAGACGAAACATCGCACGCACCCGCAAGCAGATCCTCAAACCACCCGACCGCATAACAGCCCATGTCATATAGACAGCCACCCTGCAACGGATCGAGCAGATAACTCGAAGGGGACTCACCATAATCGAGTTTTTGCACGCTTTCGATCGAGACGATACGGCCGAGCTCACCCGACGCAAGCAAACCCTTCACGCGAGTATGCATCGGACAAAACCGATTTTTCATCGCCTCCATAAACGGCACACCGCACTCACGGGAAACGGAGGCGATCGCATGGGCCTCTTCTTCATTCAAAACGGCCGGCTTTTCGCACAGCACGGCCTTTCCCGCGCGCAGTGCCCGACAGACCCAATGCGCATGCATGCCATGTGGAAGAGCCAGGTAGATTGCGTCGACATCGGGATCGGCAATCAGCGCATCATAAGCCGCATCGCCGCTATCGTCAGCCGTGGCATAACTGTGCGCGGCATCAATCGAAAACGCCCTGCAAAACTCCTCAACATGCGAAGGGGTGCGACCGGCGGCAGCCACAAGCCGTGCCCCGTCCACCTCCTTGAGCGACGATGCAAATCGATGCGAAATGTGCCCAGCGCCCAAAACGCCCCAACGAACCTCACACAAATCATCGCATGAATCCCGATGGCCCACGACAGCCCCCTTCAGTTGCGGTGAAATAGTTCCTGTTTGGCCCCTATTCTGCCGCAAATAGGAACCATTCCACCGCAAGTTATAAAAGGGGCATCAGGAACGCGTTTTGCAAAAGGCTTTAAGCGCGGCCGTTACGGGGCCAGGCTGGAAACGTCGGCGCACATCGTCGAGACGCTCGGGAATATCGATGTGCTGCGGGCAGTGACGTGCGCATTTGCCGCATTTGACGCAATTGCTCACCAACTTGGGCTCACTCGTCCGCACCGCGCTCGCCGTAAAATACTGCGACAGGCCCGTAAACCAGCTGTGCGCATAGCTCGCGTTGTAGGCGCCAAAGCAGCCGGGAATATTGATGCCCTTGGGGCACGGCATGCAGTAGCCGCACCCCGTACAGGGCACGCGATTCGATTTCTCAAACTCTCCCAGCACACGTGCGATGGTATCGAGCTGCTCTCTCGTCATCGAATTCGGCAGTGCGCGATCCGCCAATGCCGCGTTCTCGTCCACCTGTGCGGTATCGGTCATGCCCGAAAGCAGCATCGTGACCTGAGGATGGTTCCACACCCACGAAAGTCCCCAAGCAGCCGGCGTCTTCAGGTATGGATCGAGTACGTCATCGAGCACGGCGCGGGCCCGCGGAGGCAGCTTGCCCGCCAGGCGTCCGCCCAAAAGCGGTTCCATCACAAACACCGCGAGCCCGCGCTCGGCGGCTGCCATGAGTCCCGCCGTTCCCGCTTGGTAACGCTCTCCAGCGTAGTTGTACTGGATCTGGCAAAAATCCCAGTCATACGCGTCGAGCATCGTGAGGAAGTCCGCCGCACTGCCGTGGTACGAAAAACCTATCTGGCGAATACGCCCCGCAGCCCTTTGGTGCGCAATCCAGTCCTCGATACCCAACGCCACCACGCGCTCCCACTGGGTGGGCGAGGTAATGGTGTGCATGAGGTAGTAGTCGATATGGTCGGTCTGCAGGCGGCGCAGCTGCTCGTCGAAAAACCGATCGAAATCCTCCGCGCTTTTGCATGAAGCATGCGGCAGCTTGGTCGCGAGCAAAACCTGGTCGCGCAAGCCCAGGCGCTCAAGCGAAGCGCCCACGCAAGCCTCGTTGCCGGGATAGAGATAGGCCGTGTCCAGGTAGTTAATCCCCTGCTCCACCGCACGGGAGACGATGGCGTCGGCTGTCTTCGCATCCGGGCGTCCCGGCGCGCCGGGAAACCTCATGCAGCCCAGCCCCAACGCCGAGATACGGTTGCCGCTTTTGGGGTCAACGCGGTATTGCACGGCCCCTCCCTTCGCCATCAGTGCCCCGGCAAGGCGAAACACAATGGTCACGCAGCCGAAACATCGTGGAATCGCAATCGAGAACGTATCGTAACGCAGCAGAAATCGAGCTGTCACGGCACCGCTTTAACATCAGCAAAAAGCCCGATGAAAGGAGCCGCCCATGCCCGCGCTCGACCTTTGGAACCTCGCCTCCCAGCTCAAAAGCAACGATTATCGCTGGGTCGACCTCACCCACACGCTCTCGTGCGACACCCCGCACTGGTTTGGCTTTAAGCCATTTGAGTCCACCAAGCTCTTCGACTACCTGCCCGGCACGCCCAAGGACATGCTCGCGCCCATGCGTTGCTTCCAGTATTCGGTTGCTTCGCAGTACGGCACGCATGTCGACGCACCGCGCCACTTCCATGTTGATGGCCGTTCCCTTGGAGAGATTGAACCCATCGAGTTTATGCATCCGCTCTGTGTGATCGACAAACACGAGGAGTGCGCCACAAATCCCGACTACGTCCTGACCGTCGAGGACCTCAAAGCATGGGAGGATGAGCACGGTCGCATTCCCAAAGACGCTTTCGTCGCCTTCCGCTCCGACTGGTCCAAGCTCACCGACCTCGAAAACAAGGACGAGGACGGCCAGCCCCACTACCCCGGCTGGGACCTCGACGCCATCAAATGGCTTGTAGAAGAGCGCAACATCGGCGCCATCGGCCACGAGCCGGCTGACACCGACCCGGCGAGCGTGACCACGCGTGAGGACGCCTACCCCTACCCCGGCGAACAGTACATCCTCTCGGTCGACCGCTATCAGATCGAGGTCATGGACCATCTAGACGAGCTTCCCGCCACGGGCGCCGTCATCTTCTGCACCTTCCCCAAGGTGCG
>CAUFXK010000040.1 GCA_959596495.1 uncultured Collinsella sp.
CATGATTGGTTATTGAGCGTTGGTCAAAATGGTTATTTTTACAGTAGCGCTAACACCGTCCTGCGCAACCACCGGGGGCTGACGTCCGTCAAGCGCGTTAAGGCGGTGTTCTGGTGGTGCCACGCTCATTCGGGGGACGCGAGGACGGCGCGCGAGAAGCTCGCCGCGATGCCGACCGACGCGGACATCGACTTCCTGTTCAGCGTCTACTCCGCCTCGCCGTCGCGCGAGGACGGAGGGCCGGAGTGGGGCGACAGGGCCGTGTGGGAGGACCTCCACCACAGGGACCCGTACCCGTTCTGGCTGGATTAATGGATGGAAACGGATGTTCTATCGGGACACACATTTTGTCCTATAAGCCACGCTTTACAAGTCGAGCCTGCCCTGGGGGTCGGTGAATCCGTCTGTACCCTCCTTGAGCTTTTTCTCGTCTGCTTTCACGCGACGTTCGAGCTTCTTTGTATCTTCGGCAGGCGGTAGGTTCTCGGGTACAATTCCGCGGTCGATGAGGCTGCCACGCACGCTTGTGTTGTTCTCGACGTGCTCTTGCTTGATCTGGTCCAGACCGTACAGGTCGTGTTCCTCGGCGTTGAAGGCTGTCATCGAGTTCGTAAGGTCCTTTGCTTTGATGAGAACATCGGCTAGCCTGTCCGCCAATGCCGAGCTCTTGGATACGCCGAGCTGTTGCTTCATTTCCGCCGTGCTTCTGCCGCCGAATAACGCTTCATCGCCCTTCGACTTGATGATCGCGAATCCTTTGGAGTCCACGCCGCGTTTGAACGCAATACCCGAGAGCTGTTTCTCTGAATCAGATAGCGAGTGGCGCGCCTGCAAGCGCTGAATCTCTGCGAAGCGCTGCTCTATGAGCTCTTGGCGGCGCGTCTGCACGGCGAAGTACGCCTGGGCGAGCGCGATTTCTTGCTTGTTTGAATCTCCGTTCTGGGCGATTAAATAGCATGCATAGCGCGTAAGTTTGTAGTCTTTAACCGCGCGAGCGGCGACACCGGCAGTTACCATTTTCGTGGTGTCACGAAAATGGGAATCAACTGGAGTTTTGTTTGTTTCGCACGAGACTTTAGCCCTCTTAACAACTTCGGCAAAGTTCTCCCATCGAGTGTATCCCATGGGTTCCATTAAATCGCGTGCGAGCCAATACTCAACGCCGTCTTCCACATTGGCGTAGCTATCAAGTTCGACACGCCACTTCTCGATATCACTACTGTCCATATCTCCTCCTCGCTGATCTATTGTCTATGCGCGCTTTGCCCGCTCTGTACTCAGAATAAGGATACGCTGCCGTGCGGACACGAATGGGTCCCGTGCCACTTCGAGGTCACGGGGCCCATAGATATCGATTAGTTGTGCTCTGCTCTAGATAGGTGTCCAGTTTAATTCGATCGATAGTGCGAACCCAGGCTTTCGGTCCGCTTGCGCATGGCTTTGACCATCTCCGTTGCCAGCTGATTCTGCGATTGCAGGCGGGCGAGGGCTGCGATCTCGCTGTCATTGGCATGCGGCTTGCTCAGCGCCGTTGCCTCGTCTTTCAGGCTTTCAAGCTGTTGCAGGGCCTTGGATAGACCTGCTTCGGTCCTGTTGATCATGCAGTAGGTACTCATTGTGCGTTTGAGGCAGCGGGTCAGGCGCTCGGCGTCTGCTGTAGCTATGCCATGCTGGGGGAGGGCGATATCCATCGGTGCGGCCGCCTCAGGAGCGTCCAGCGCTGCTTGGGCTGCCGATGCGCCCGCAATGCGCCCGAACACGATGCCATTGGCACTCGACAAGCCGCCGATGCGGTCGGCGCCGTGCATGCCGCCTGTTGCCTCACCGCAGGCGTAGAGGCCCTCAACGCCTGCGTACGCGGTCTTGTCGATTTTGATACCGCCGTTGGCGGCGTGGGCATACATCGCCACGCGCATCTCGTCGGTCGGCGCGATGCCGTGCTCGTCTTGCAGCCAGGTGGCAAAGGTCTGCACAAACTCGGGGATGTCCTCGCGGGGGAAGTCGTAGTGGAGCGCCAGGCCCTCTGCACCTGCCTGATCTATGACGAGGTCGATGGCGCGGGAGGCCAAGCGCGAGGTGAAAGGACCATATCCAGAGCGCTGCTCAAGCAGATCGTTTAGCTTGCCGTCGGCAATATCGACCGGCTGGTCTACATGTACGTAGCGCCAGGTTTTCTCGTTGAAGACCAGGTTGCGCTTGGACTCGATGAAGCCGGGCATCATCTGCATGAATTCTATATTAGTAAGCGATGCGCCGTGCGCCAGTGCGATGGCCTGCGAGGAGCTGAGCACATCAGCCGACGTAAGGCTGCGCTCGAACAGGCCGCCTGTGCCACCGGCTGCGATGATCGTGGCCTTGGCAGCAAAGGGCACGATTCGATTTTCGGTAAGGTCGTAGAGCACGGTTCCGGTGATTCTGCCGTTCGTGTTCTCAACAAGATCGATAAGCTCATGGCGGGGGAGCAGGCGAATGCCGAGCGACTCGATCTGGGCCATACATGCGTCCTCAAGGGGCTTGCGGGTGAGGCCGCGCCACATGCGCGTCTTGTGGTCAAAGCAGGGAATAAACTGCTTTTGCTGAGCGCTCTCAGCGCTTTGCGGACGCTGGAGCTCAACGCCCAGGTCTTGCTCGAGCCATTCAATTGCCTGGGGAATGCCGTGCACAAACGTCTGGACAAGCTCGGGGTCGGCGACGCCGCCACCAACGGTCTGAATGGTGTCGATGAAGTCTTGTTCGTCGTCTTCGTTAACGGGTCCGATAAGCCCCAGGCCCCAGGTTCCGGGGAAGAAGCTCGATCCACTCATGGTCTTGCCGGCGCTTGCCACAGTGACGGCTGCACCCGTGCGTGCCGCTTCGATGGCGGCGCAAAGTCCCGCAATGCCAGATCCAATTACCAGTACATCAGTCGATTCCATCGGATTCCTTTCTCGTCCGGCGCATTGTCGCACGGGTGATCGGCAATGGGGCCGCAAAGACTCGGCAAATCGGTAAAGGGCACATATGGCAGGTGGGCGTCATGGGCGTTCTGATGCTCCATTTCATCACATCTCGTATATCGCCCCAACTGATATATTGGCGTTAGCCACCCTGCAGCAGCGCAAACAAAAAGAGCCGCTACCTCGAAAGGTAGCGGCTCCAAAGCTCAACTATATGAGCATCGCGCGGGCGCGATTAGGCCTTGAGGGCCTCCTCGACGGCGACAGCGCAGGCGACGGTGGCACCGACCATGGGGTTGTTGCCCATGCCGATGAGACCCATCATGTCGACGTGCGCAGGCACGGAGGAAGAACCGGCGAACTGGGCGTCGGAGTGCATGCGACCCATGGTGTCGGTCATGCCGTAAGAGGCAGGGCCGGCGCCCATGTTGTCCGGGTGCAGGGTACGGCCAGTGCCGCCACCAGAAGCGACGGAGAAGTACTTCTTGCCAGCCTCGAGGCGCTCCTTCTTGTAGGTGCCAGCGACGGGGTGCTGGAAGCGCGTGGGGTTGGTGGAGTTACCGGTGATCGAGATGTCGACGTTCTCGTGCCACATGATGGCAACGCCCTCGCGGACGTCGTCGGAGCCGTAGCAGTTAACGGCAGCGCGGGGACCATCGGAGTAGGGGATGGTCTCGACGACCTTGAGCTCGCCCGTGTAGTAGTCGAACTGGGTCTTCACGTAGGTGAAGCCGTTGATGCGGGCGATGATCTGAGCAGCGTCCTTGCCCAGACCGTTGAGGATGACGCGCAGCGGCTTCTTGCGAGCCTTGTTGGCGTTCAGAGCCAGGCCGATAGCACCCTCAGCGGCAGCGAAGGACTCGTGGCCAGCCAGGAAGGCGAAGCACTCGGTGTCGTCGGAGAGCAGCATAGCGCCCAGGTTGCCGTGGCCCAGACCGACCTTGCGGTCCTCGGCGACGGAGCCGGGAACGGTGAAGGCCTGGATGCCCTCGCCGATGATGGCGGCAGCCTCAGAAGCGGTCTTGGCGCCACGCTTGACAGCGAGAGCGCAACCGAGGGTGTAGGCCCACTCGGCGTTCTGGAAGGCGATGGACTGGGTGTTGTTGACGATCTCACGCGGGTTGAAGCCCTTGTCGGTGCAGATCTGCAGAGCTTCCTCGAGGGAGGCGATGCCGTTGTCGGCGAGGCACTTGTTGATCTTGTCAGCGCGGCGCTCGTAACCTTCGAACGTAACAGTCATAGTTATTTCCCTCCCTTTCTACTCGTGAACCGGGAACACGCTGGCGACGGAGTGAGTCTCCTCGTCGGTGCGCGGGTCGATGTACTTGGCAGCGTTCTCCCACTGACCATAGTGGCCCATAGCGCCAGCGATGGCCTCCTCGGGGGTCTTGCCGGCCTTGACGGCGTCGGTGAACTTGCCGAGGTTCAGGAACTCGAATGCGATGATCTCGTTCTTGTCGTTGAGAGCCATGCGGGTGACGTAGCCCTGAGCGAGCTCAAGGTAACGAGCGCCCTTGGCCTTGGTGCCGAACATGGTGCCAACCTGAGAGCGAAGGCCCTTGCCGAGGTCGTCGAGGGAGGCGCCCACGGGCAGGCCGCCCTCGGAGAACGCGGTCTGGCTGCGGCCGTAAACGATCTGCAGGAAGATCTCGCGCATAGCAACGTTGATGGCGTCGCAGACGAGGTCGGTGTTGAGGGCCTCGAGGATGGTCTTACCGGGAAGGATCTCGGAAGCCATGGCAGCAGAGTGGGTCATGCCCGAGCAGCCGATGGTCTCAACGAGGGCCTCCTCGATGATGCCGTCCTTGACGTTCAGCGTGAGCTTGCAGGCGCCCTGCTGAGGTGCGCACCAACCCACACCGTGCGTAAGACCGGAGATGTCGGAAATCTCCTTAGCCTGGACCCACTTGCCCTCCTCGGGGATGGGTGCGGGGCCGTGGTATGCACCCTTGGCAACGGGGCACATGTTCTCCACTTCCTGTGAGTACTGCATGCCTCTCCTCTCTATCGTGTTGGCGTCCCGTCTGGGGGTCGTGGCTGGCGATTGCCGGGCGACCCTTCGAAAGGGACATGACATGCAGCCCCTATAATACCGCGAAATGCACGGAATATTCGGCGAACGGCTCAGTTTTCGTAGCGAGAAGTCCGGAAGTTTTAATTGAAACGGTTTAACTCTATGTTCTGTGGTCGCGAATTTCCGTAGAGGGGGTTCGTCTTGGGCAAGCTTTTGGTCAGCTCTTGTAAGCGTTGCAGGGGTTGACCTGTTGCAACGGTGCCGTTCGCCGCCCGTTTACTGCCTTTGGCCGCGCGAGTGTATTGTTTTGCGTGAATGTTTTGATGGCACGCTTCAATCGTGCTGTATTGGATGGCAACCAGATCCCGGCGAAGGGAGCGCCATGCAGCGCGTTTGGAGAACGGTTACCGGCTTTTACCATGTCTGTGCCCGCGGTGTGGGCAAGCAGCTCATCTTTGAGGGCGATGAAGACCGGTGGGAGTTTTTGGAGCTGATGCGCGAGTGCTGCCGCGAGGCGGGCGTGACGGTTATCGCCTGGTGCCTTATGGGCAATCACGTGCATCTGGTGCTTGCAGATTACGAGGACGCGATGAGCGCGGCGATGCACCGGCTGCTTTTGACGTACGCGCGGCGGTTCAATAAGCGCACGGGGCGCACGGGTCATCTGTTCCAGAACCGTTTTGACCGGCGCTCGCTCGATACCGACCGTTATCTAATGGCTGCCATTCGCTATGTTCACGCTAATCCGCAGGAGGCGGGTATCGCCCTGATCGAGCGTTATCCCTGGAGCAGCTTTGCCGAGCATTTGCGCGCTTACGACGGTGACGCGGCTGATGTCGCGAGGGGATTTTCTGATCCTTCTTGCGTGCTTGAGCTTTTTGGTTCCGCCAAGGCCTTTATTGCCTATTCGCTTTCGACGCCCGACGGCTGCGAGCCGGCGATGCCCGATCTAGAAGAGACGGAGTGGGAGCGGCGAGCCTTTGCCGACAAGTTGTCGAAGGGGCTCGGGGTTAAGCTCAACGGGGTTAAAGCCACACCGTCGGCGCAGCGCAACATCGTTATTCTTGGATTGCACGATGCCGGTTTTACGGTGCGTCAGATTGAGCGGTATACGGGGATTGGCAAAAGTACCGTTTCTCGCATTGTGCGTGCCTGTGCACGAACAGCGGTGCGGACTGGCGGAAACGTGGTGTAGGGCCGCCTGTGCACCGCAGCTGGGGTCGCCCATATGCCACAACTATTGTTCTAAAAGCTTGGTACGGTCACTGCGCTTCTTTATTTGCATAGAACGATTGCCGTCATGCATAAAATTACGGCTCCGCTCGGTTTTGCCCGTTCCTACCCCCGTCCGCGCCGTGCAAAAAGCGGAGTTTTCTGCATCGTGGTGCTGTCGGCGCCGCCGCTATTTTGCAACATACGGGCTCTGAAACTATTTATGCCTGCCGATACGCTCCCGAAACTCATGTTTGCGCCTCCTGAGACCACGATTCTTGTTCTAAAACGCAATATAAAGGCGACTGGAGATGTTGATTAACGCTTCCAATGCGTATACATACGGCTTGTCGTGCTGAATACTCGCAAAAATGCACGCCGCACCCTAGGGGACCCGTCTGCGGCAGGCGCGAGGCGAGCCGGAGCCCGGTAGGACGGGGCTTGGCACATTGCTTGGCGGGTCCGTGGCCCTGCGGCAGGCATTTGATGCTGTGGAAAACGCCCGTGTTCGCAGCTGACAGCGCAGTAAATGACAGACCGGGCGCCGGACGCGCGGACTGTGTATCCGCGCTCGTTATGAAAAAGCCGAGTCGTCCGTATCGGACGGCTCGACAATCAAAATCCTTGGATTTAGGGCATCCGCTATTCGTTAACTTGTCCCTCGAGCATGCCGTCGAGGGTGCGCCAGGCGAGCTCGGCGCATTTGACGCGGGCGGGCATGTGCGAGATGTCCTGGAGCTGGGCGGCTTCGTCCAGGTCTTCCAGGTCGTCCTCGGAGAGCTTCTCGCCGCGGATCATGGCGAGGAAGAGCTCTGCCAAGCGGTGAGCTTCCTCGACGGTCTCGCCGGTGATGAGGTCGGCCATGATGTCGGCGCTTGCCTGGCTGATGGCGCAGCCGTGGCCGGTAAAGGAGGCCTCCTCGATCACGTTGTTCTCGACACGTAGCTGCAAGGTGAGCTCGTCTCCGCAGCTGGGGTTGATGCCGTCGTGCTCGTGCGTGGGGGCGTCCATCTCGTACTTGTAGTCGGGGTGCGAGTTGTGCTCCATAAACGTGGTGGAGGTGTACAGATTACCCATTGAACGTGCTCCAAACGTGATGCAGGCCGGCGATGAACTTGTCGATATCGGCCTTGTCGTTGTAGAAGGCCACGCTGGCGCGGCAGCAGGCAAGGTTCTCGACGCCCAGCCAGGTGAGCAGCGGCTGCGCACAGTGGTGGCCGGCGCGAATGCAGACGCCGTCCATGTCCATGATGCTCGCTACGTCGTGCGGGTGGATGCCCTTGACGTTAAAGCTCACGACGCCGTGGTGGTTGTCCCAATAGATGGAGCCGATGATCTGGACAAAGTCGAGCTGCATGAGTTCGCCCATCAGATAGTGGACGAGTGCCTGCTCGCGGGCCTGGATGTTCTCGTAACCCACCGTGTTGACCAGGTAATCGAGTGCGGCGCCCGTGGCGAAGATGCCGGCGGCGTCCTGCGTGCCGGCCTCGAACTTCTCGGGGACGGGAGCCCAGACAGCGTTCTGCTCGGTGACCGAATCGATCATCTCGCCGCCGGTAAGCATGGGCGGCATGGCGTTGAGCAGGTCCATTTTGCCCCACAGCACGCCGATGCCCATGGGGCCCATGGCCTTGTGCGCACTAAAGGCAAAGAAGTCGGCGCCCAGGTCGGCCACATCGACCGGCATGTGCGGCAGCGACTGCGCGCCGTCGACGACCAGGTAGCCGCCGTACTTGTGCACGAGTTTGCCGAGGTTCTTGACCGGGTTCTCGACGCCCAGCACGTTGGAGACCTGTCCCACGGCTAGGATCTTGGTCTTGGGACCCACCTTGGCAAGAACCTCCTCGGTGGTGAGCTGGCCGGTCTTGGTGGGGTAGAGGTAGACGAGCTTGGCGCCGGTCTCGCGGCAGACCTGCTGCCACGGAATCAGGTTGGAGTGGTGCTCCATGATGGTGATGACGACCTCGTCGCCCGGTTCGAGCACTGTGGGCGCAAAGCTCTTAGCGACCAGGTTGAGCGACTCGCTCGTGTTGCGGGTGAAGACGACCTCGTTGGCCTGTGAGGCGCCGATGAGGTCAGCGATCTGCTGGCGGACCTTCGCGATGGCGTCGGTGGCCTCGACGGACAGCGAGTACAGGCCGCGCAGGGGGTTGGCGTTCATGCGCTGGTAGAAGTCGCGTTCGGCGTCGAGCACACGGGCAGGGCGCTGCGCGGTGGCGGCGCTATCGAGGAAAGCGATCTCGGGGTGCTGCTGGAACAGCGGGAACTGGCCCTTGTAGGGGTTGGTCTCGATGTCCACGGTGGGCCAGCCGCGCGAAGCCTCGTCGCTGGCGTCGAGCTCCATGGGCTCGGGGGCGGTACAGGTGTCGCATTTAACGTGCTCGGTGTCGATCATGCGAGCTCCTCTTCAAAGTTGTCGATCAGGTTGTTGCCTAGGCGGACGACGGCGGCGCGGGTGCGCTCGTCGGTGGCGGTAAGCGCGGCGTCCTCCAGCTTGGCGCGGATGAACAGGTCCTCGGCGGCGTTTTGGTCAAGGCCACGGCAGGCGAGGTAGAACAGCTGCTCGTCGCGGACGTGACCGATGGTGGCGCCGTGGTTGCCGGCGACGTCGTCCTCGTCACAGAGAATGACGGGAACGGTCTTGTTGTCGACGCCCTTGTTGGCCAAAAGCACCGTCTCGCGTTCGGTGCCGGTTGCACCCTTGCAGCCGTGCACGAGGTCGATGGTGCCACGGTAGACCTTCTTGGACGTGCCGGTCAGCACGCCGTTGGCGTCGATCTCGCACTCGGTCTTGCGACCGCGGTGGCGCAGCTCGTAGTTAAAGTCGCGCACCTGCTCGCGGGCGCCCAGGTAATCGGTATCGATGGTCACCTTGGCGGTGTCGCCCAGCAGGTCGCCGGCAAGGCCGGTGGCGCTGGCGCCGGCACCCAGGACGGTGTGCTGCACGTTGACGCGCGCGCCCTCGTCCAGGAACAGGCCGGTGTCGTCGAGTGCGATCCAGCTGTCGTCGAGTGTCTGCGTGCAGGTCACGTTGACGGTGGCGTACTCGTGGGCGCACACGCGTAGCACGGAGCCCACGACACCCTCGCCGGTAACAGGAGAGTCTAGGGCAATATGCAGGTCGAGCGTTGCCTGTGGGCGAGCGACGATGTCGATGGCGGCGATGGCCGCGGCGGCATCGACACCGCTCACACGCACGGTAACCGTGGCGTGCTGGTATGCGGGCACATCGATGACGATGCGCTTGGTAGCGTGCTCGGCCAAGTAGGCGTAGGCAGCCTCGCCCATGCCGGTTTCGAAGGCTTCAGCAGGGGAGAGCTCCTCCTCGAGCTTGATGGCGCCGGCCTGGTAGACGGAGGTGGCGGGCACGTCGAGCTCGGTCTCGGGCGTGATGCGGGCGCGGTCGGCGGCATCACCGGGGGCGGAGGCGCGGCGCTCGGGGAAGCGCTCGGCCATGGCGTTCATGGCGGTGCCAAACGCGTCGGCAGCGCCGGAAAACTGCTCGCCCAAGCCTTCGACCTCAACGGCCTCCGCGGGAGCGGCGGCAAGCTCGTCAGAGAGCTCGAGCTTGGTCTGATTCATTTTCAACCAGCCCCAGGTTGCTGCGGGCATCGCGTTGACCTGCTCGAGCGTGGTAGCAGCGGCGTTGGTTTCCTGTTTCATTATCCGATCGCTCCTTCCATCTCGAGCTTGATCAGGTTGTTCATCTCGACGGCGTACTCCAGCGGCAGCTCCTTGGAGACCGGGTTAGCAAAGCCGTTGACGATCATGGTGCGGGCCTCTTCCTCCGAGATGCCGCGGCTCATCAGGTAGAACACCTTGTCGTCGCCGATGCGGCCGATGGTGGCCTCGTGGCCGATGTCGACGTTCTTGGCGCGGATGTCCATGGCGGGGATGGTGTCGGAGCGGCTCTGGTCATCGAGCATGAGCGACTGGCAGCTCACGGTTGCCTTGGAACCCTCTGCCTTGGGCGTGGCCACGATAGAGCTGCGGAAGGTCTGAATGCCGCCGCTCTTGGAGATACCTTTGGTCTCGACGGTTGCCGAGGTATCGGGCGCGTTGAGCACGACCTTGCAGCCGGTATCCAGGTTCTGGCCGGCGCCGGCAAAGGTGATGCCGGTAAAGCTCGAGCGGGCGCGGCGGCCGTTGAGCACGCTCATGGGGTAGAGGTAGCCCACGTGGCTGCCGAAGGAACCGCTGATCCACTCGATATCGCCGTCCTCGTCCACGCGCGCACGCTTGGTGTTGAGGTTGTACATATTCTTGGACCAGTTCTCGATGGTCGAGTAGCGCAGATGTGCACGCTTGCCCACAAAGAGCTCGACGGCGCCGGCGTGGAGGTTGGCCACGTTGTACTTGGGCGCTGAGCAACCCTCAATGAAGTGCAGGTCGGCATCGTCCTCGACGATGATGAGCGTGTGCTCAAACTGGCCGGCGCCCTTGGCGTTAAGGCGGAAGTAGCTCTGCAGCGGGAAGTCCAACTTGGTGCCCTTGGGCACGTAGACAAACGAGCCGCCCGACCATACGGCGCCGTGCAAGGCCGCAAACTTGTGGTCGGTGGGCGGGATGAGCGTCATAAACTTCTCGTGGATGAGCGGTTCCCACTGTGGATCGTGCAGGGCTTCTTCAATACCGGAGTAGACGATGCCCATCTTGGACGCCGTGTCCTGCATGTTGTGGTAGACCAGCTCGGAGTCGTACTGCGCGCCGACGCCTGCCAGGTAGCTGCGCTCGGCGTCGGGGATGCCCAAGCGCTCAAAGGTGTTCTTGATGTCGTCGGGCACCGACTCCCAGTCGTGCTTTTGGTCGGTGTTGGGCTTGACGTAGGTGACGATGTTGTCCATGTCCAGGCCCTCGATGGAGGGGCCCCACGTCGGATCGGGGAAGCGGTTGAAGATCTCGAGGGACTTGAGGCGCAGGTCGAGCATCCACTGCGGTTCGTCCTTCTTGGCGCTGATCTCGCGCACGATGTCGGGCGTGATGCCGGCGTCGAGGCGCTCGAATCCCTCCTCGCCATAGGTGAAGTCGTAGAGGCTGCGGTCGATGTCCGCGACCTCGGTGCGGTTCTTGGTCATTGCGTCGCCCCTTTACGCCTGCTGCCCGGCAGCGGCGGCCTCGGCCTGGGCGCGCTGCTCGGCGGCCTCGCGCTCGAAGGTCTCAAAGCCGTTCTTGTCGATCCAGGGGATGAGCGAGGCGTCGTCCTCGCGCACGATGTGACCCTTGACCATAACGTGGACGCGGTCGACATCCAAGTGCTCCAGGATGCGCGTGTTGTGCGTGATGATGAGCATGGAGCCGTCGCAGCTCTTGCGGTAGGCGTCCATGCCGTGGCTGACGGTGGAAAGCGCGTCGACGTCCAGGCCGGAGTCGGTCTCGTCTAGGATGGCGAGCTTGGGCTGCAGCAGCAGAAGCTGGAGCATCTCGACCTTCTTTTTCTCGCCGCCCGAGAAGCCCACGCCCAGCTCACGGTTGAGGTAGGAGGTATCCATGTTAAGCTCGGCCGCGAGCTCCTTGACGCGACGTCGGAACTCCTTGCCCTTCATCTCCAGGCCGGGGCGGCCGGCGATGCTGGCGCGCAAAAAGCTCGACAGCGGCACGCCCGGGATCTCGACCGGGGCCTGGAAGCTCAGAAACAGGCCGGCGCGCGAACGCTTGTCGGTGGTGAGCTCGGTGATGTCCTGGCCGTCAAAGACGATACGTCCGTCGTTGACCGTGTAGACGGGGTCGCCCATGACCAGGTGGCCGAGGGTGGACTTGCCGGCGCCGTTGGGGCCCATCAGCACGTGGGTCTCGCCGGCGGCGACGTTGAGGTTGACGTTGTGGAGGATGGTCTTCTCGTCCACGGAGGCGGTCAGACCTTCGATGGAAAGCAGCGGATTTGCGCTCATGCTGTCCCTCTCTGTATATGGTGTACTCATAGGTGTGCTAAACCCTAGGAATCTTCTCGGAATAAAGTTACTATGGGTTCGGCGTTAGTCAAGGGAAAACCCGACTAATCCACTCGACTTTTTAGATGAGGGACATAATAATCAGGTTTGTTTGTTCCGCTTGCATAGGATTTGGGACAAACAAGCCTGGTTTTGTCCCAGTAACGATGGGAGGGTAGGTATGCTCATTTCTTCTAAGGGCCGCTATGCCCTCCGACTGATGATCTATATCGCGGCGCTCGGTGACGCCGAGGGCAAGATTGCTCTGCGCGAGGTTGCCGACCGCGAGCGCATTTCGCAGAAGTATCTGGAACAGCTGGTTCGTCCGCTCATGAAGGCGGGCCTACTTAAGAGCGTGCGCGGCAAGGGCGGCGGCTACATGATGGCCAAGGACCCGGCCGAGGTGCGTGCCGGCGACATCCTGCGCGCCGTCGAGGGCAGCACGGCTCCGGTGGCGTGCGATGGCATCGACAACAGTTGTACCCGCAGCGATCTTTGCTCCACGGTCAAGTTCTGGCGCGGTCTGGACGACG
The DNA here is from genome assembly GCA_959596495.1 of uncultured Collinsella sp. Taxonomy (GTDB): domain Bacteria; phylum Actinomycetota; class Coriobacteriia; order Coriobacteriales; family Coriobacteriaceae; genus Collinsella. The sequence continues at coordinate 12,623 of CAUFXK010000040.1, forward strand.
TGATCGAAAAGTACGTCGACGGCGTGACGTTAGCCGACCTTGCTGCCGTCCCCGAGATTAACTTTGACATTAAGCTGTAGGTTGAGCGCAATTCCTTAAGATTTCGCGGAGGGTTGTTGCCGTTTACCGAGGGGTTGTTGTGTAACAACGGGCGAGCTGCAATACTTATTTTTATCTTTGCAAACTGCTCTTTAACTACACCAATGCAGGGAGGATCTTATGCAGCCCAAGCATTCTGCTATTGTCGCGGGCCTGACGCTGGCGCTTTCGTTTGGCGCCGTTTCCGTGCCGGCACCCGCCGCTGCCGAGGAGCCCACGCCGGGCGTTGCCTCGGATGCCACCGATATCGATAAGGGTCTCTACACCCAGCAGTCCTTCTCGGGCGTGCTGAGGTCGGTCCAGGGCGTTTCGTTTGTTAACGTGACCCCCGAGATGAAGTACTTTACCAAGTACGAGAGCCATGGCAACTATAACCAGGGCTTTTCGTATGGCGACGGCTATAACGCGCTGGGTTATTACCAGTTCGACCGTCGTTGGTCGCTCATTCCGTTTATGAAGCAGGTCTACAACTACAATCCCGAGAAATACAGCATGCTCAAGGATGCGATTGATCGCGGCAGCGAGATTTCTAACACGAGCAATGCCATGTACGAGAACGGCCAGCTCACTGAGCTGGGCCGTATTGCGCAGGAGGCCTTCCAGGGCGCTTATAACACCGACCCTGCTGAGTTTTCGGCTCTGCAAGATGCCTATGCGTACAACTCGTACTATGCGGTGACCGAGGCGTGGCTCAAGAGCGGCCTGGGCATTGATATTTCGGGCCGTGCCGATTGCGTTAAGGGCATGGTGTGGAGCATCACCAACATGTGCGGCACCGGTGGTTGCAGGGACTTCTTCCGTTGGGCAAACCTTTCTAACAGTATGGCTGATCGCGAGTTTGTGACGGCGCTTTCCAACAGTGTGGTCAATAACGTGGCGACCAAGTATTCGAGCCAGCCCCAGTATCATGAGGGCTGGAAGAACCGCTACCGCAACGAGCTGAAGGACTGCTTGGTTTATATCGCCGAGGACGAGGCCGCTGCCGCTGCGACGCCCGTGCAGCCCGAGCCCACGCCGGCGCCCTCGCCGACGCCTGATTCGAATGACGACTCGAGCGACGATGCCAACGATGACAGGATGGATGCGCCCTCGACCGGTGCTGACGGTGATGGCTCTGCTGGTGGCACTACCAACAACGGCTCTACCTCGAACGGCTCCGATTCAAACGGCTCTGCTGCGGGCGATTCGTCTTCAAGCTCTGCCGGCAATACGGACAGCGACGCTTCTGGTTCGACCGGCGCTGGCACCTCTAACTCATCCACCGGCTCGAGCGATTCGTCCGTTGGCACCGGCTCTAACAACGGCTCCGGCTCTGACGCAACCCCTGGTTCTGATGCTTCCAAGGATGACTCGAATAAGGCGCCGGACGTTCCCGTTGCTTCGCCGGACAAGAAGCCTTCTTTCTCCGAGCAGCTTGGTTCTACGCTGGGCTCTTCGCTGATGGCTGGCGTCAATAACGGCTCGACCCAGAACAAGGGCAACTCTGATCAGGTTTCCACGGAAAAGATCGAAGCCGCAAAGGGCGACTCCAAGGACAAGGCTTCCGAGAAGACCGAATCCGATAAGGGTTCTAGCTCTGAGGAGAAGAGCGACAAGTCCGAACAGAAGAAGGGCGAGGATAAGAAGTCTGAATCTGAGGAGAAGGACAAGAGCAAGGCCGAGGGCGAAAAGAAACAGTCCGAAGACGACGACAAGAGCGGTGCTGACAACCAGGTCCAAGAGCAAAATGACTCCAAAACGGTGACCACCACGACCACGACGACTACAACGACTAAGTCCTCGGGCGGCAACATGCCCAAGACGGGCGACTTGATTGTGATGGCGAGCCTTGCCAGTGCAAGCTTGGCCACACTGGGCGCTACGTCTATCGTAAGTGGTAAGCATAAGCTCGATCAGCAGAAGAAGGCTTCTGGGGAGGACGGCTTGGAGGAGTAATCTTCCAGATCGTTTTCTATAAGAGTTTGGGACGGGGTCCGGTGCGGCGGCATCGGGCCCCTTTTTTGTTGTGCAACGATTTGTTATGCCCCCTCGGGGGTCTGTTGCTACCGTTGCCCGAAACGTTTGCATGTCGATATTATTGCGCTCTACCCGCTCGCTACAATGGGCATCGTGCTGCGTTAGAAGGAGAGTTTACGGTGTCTGAACAGGTGAATTGTGGTTTTACTCATGCGTTTGGTGCACGGTTGCTCAATCATGCGGATAGCGCAGCTCTACCGGTTGATGCACACGACTTTTCCGATGCAATCAATCGGTGTTTGCTCGTCGATAAGACTATGTTTATTGCCGATATATTGGACAGTGAAGCACCTGTTGCGTTTTGCTGTCGGCCCAAGGGTTTTGGCAAGAGCATGAATCTATCGATGCTCAAATGCTATTTGGAACGATCTGATCACCGACGGCCGGATCGAAGCCCGTTCGTCGGCACCCAGATCTGGCAGGCGGGCGGCGGTCGCTATCGGGATGAGTACGCGTGCTATCCGGTCATCATGCTCGACTTTTCAGCTGCCGCTGCGAGGCGCGACGCTGATGCTGCGGCAGCTATTCGCAGCGCTGTCGCGCACGAGTGCGCCCGATTGCTGCCGCTGCTTGCCGCGCCTGATCTGTCAAGACGTGAGGTTCGTCTTATCGAGAGGGCGGCGCGTGGGGTGGCCAGCGATAAGGAGATCGATGCGGCGCTTGGCGTGCTTATTAAACTGCTTCAGACAGCTTTCGATGAGCGGGTTGTTCTTCTGATAGACGACTACGACGCGGTATGTCCAAAGCGTTTGGACGCTAAGGACGACGGTAGCGTGGATTCCCTAGAGTCGCTCAGCCGAATGTTGTTCGACACCATTGCCGACGCCGGCGACTCGTTGCGATTGACGTGTCTGATGGGCGAGCGCCCCGGTCCTGCCGAGCTTGCGTTGTCCCAGCGTGGGGTTTCCTATCGATCGGCGACGCCACTGTCGAGTTGGTGTGATCGATGGTTCGGTTTTTCGGACGACGAAGTCCAGGTGCTGTTGGATTGCATCGGTCGCAACGGCTGTCTGGATGACGCGCGTGAGTGGCTCGAGGGCTATCTGTTTGGTGGTTTTTATTGCTCGAGCCCGGAGCGCGTGGTGGACTACGCACATCGCGGTTGCGTCGCGCCCGTTCGGGCGGATCTGTATTGTTACGCCGACCGTCTGGGCGCATGCGTCGGCGACTGGAATCTCATTCGCCTGTCCACATTGTTCGATTTGGTTGAGCCGCATGGGTTTATTGAGGCGCCAGTGCATATGCATGCCGAGGAGGTCGATGCCGCCAAGCCCGAAGATATCTGGACAGCGCTGTATCTGTCTGGATTTCTTACGACGGACATGACGGGGCATTCGGAGGACGGCGCGTGCCTTCGTTCCCTGCGTCTGCCTAACAACGAAGTGCGTCAGGCGCTCCGTCTTGTAATTCTGGAATGGTTTGAGTGTGCCGTTGAGGACGTTGGAGTTATCGACTCGTTCCATGACGGGCTGTGTCGAAGAGACGAGGACGCTGTAAAGCAAGCTTTGAGCTGTGCTATCGGCGATCTGGGCATCGATGTGGGCCAATCAGATATGCCGACAGCCTATCATCTGGCGCTTCAGGGGCTCTGCTTTGGACTGCCCGGCTATTGCAATCCCAGTTCCAAGCGAAGTGGCATCTCGGATCGCTGGGATATCCAGGTGATTCCCACCGGTCGGGTGTTTGACGTGGCCGACACGCTCGGCATGCTCGATGAGCGACCGCTCATTACGATCAACATGTTGTACGACCCTGGCGTCGATGCCCTGGGCCTGGAACTGTTGGCGGTTCAGGCGCTGCTCGACATAGAGCGCGACGGCATCGATGATATCCGCGTGCCGCGCCCCGCCGTCGGGCGCATGCGTTGGGGCTTTGGCTTTGACGGTCAGCGTGTGTCCGTGGTGTGTCAACGACTGTAGCGGCGGGCGAAAGCCCTTTACTACTCGGCGTCCTTCAGGGGCGGCATGGGCTTCCAGTTGGGATCCTTAACGATCTTGCGGGCGTCCTTCATGCCGCGGCGCAGCGCCGGAATGCCGGTCTTAAAGCATTTGTCGACTGCTGCCAGACGAATGAACTCCTTGCAGAAGGTCGCGGCATTGCCCAGACGGAACAGCACGGGGTGGTAGTCGCCGTAGATCTGCATGTAGCGTGCCAGATAACCGCGGTTGCGCATGATGTAGTAGCGGTTGGTGTCGCTCGTGGAGTTGAGCTGGCGCTTGCCGGCGATATCCCAGTTAGAGACGGCGCGGGCGCGCTTGAGCACCACGTCGGCAACCACGGCGG
>CAUFXK010000041.1 GCA_959596495.1 uncultured Collinsella sp.
CTGCCGCCATCCTGGGCTTCTTGATCGGCATCCCGGTCCTGCGCCTGAGCGGCGATTACCTGGCTATCGTGACGCTGGCGTTTGGCGAGATCATCAAAGAGATCGTCACCTGCCTTATCGTGGGCGTCGACTCCCGCGGCCTGCATGTGATCTTTAACATCACGGGTAACTCCACGATCGACGACCTGCACCTGCTCGAGGACGGCACCGCCATCATCAAGGGCGCGCAGGGCGCATCGGGCGTGTCGACCTATTCGACTTTCCTTGCCGGCGCCATCCTGGTCATGGTCGCGCTCGTGATTGTACTCAACCTGGTTCGCAGCCGTACCGGCCGTGCCATTATGGCCGTGCGCGACAACAAGATCGCTGCCGAGTCCGTGGGTATCTCCGTCACCCAGTACCGCATGATCGCCTTCGTGGTTTCCGCCGCTCTCGCCGGTGCTGCCGGAGCCCTCTTTGGCGGTAACTTCTCGCAGCTCTCCGCCACCAAGTTCGACTTCAACACGTCCATCCTCATCCTGGTGTTCGTGGTCCTGGGTGGTCTGGGCAATATGCGCGGCTCCGTCATCGCGGCGGCGTTGCTCACGGTGCTTCCCGAGCTGCTCCGTCAGTTCTCGGACTACCGCATGCTCATCTACGCCATCGTGCTGATCCTGGTCATGATCTTTACCAACAACCCGCAGCTCAAGGCGTTCTTCGCACGCATTAAGGACCGCTTTGCTTCCAAGAAGGAGGTGGCAGCCGATGCCCAGTAAATTTGAGTTCAACAAGGGCAAGATGGTCCCGTATCCTTCTGGCGCCATCGTTCCCGACCGCGACCTGGGCCAGCGCCCGGCGCTCGAGTGCATCCACTTGGGCATTGAATTTGGCGGCCTTAAGGCAGTCGACGACTTTAGCCTGACCATCGGTAAGACCGAGATCGCCGGTCTGATCGGTCCCAACGGTGCCGGTAAGACCACGGTCTTCAACCTGCTCACCAAGGTGTACCAGCCCACGCACGGTACTATCCTGCTCGACGGCGAGGACACCTCGGGCAAGTCGGTCTATCAGGTCAACCGTATGGGTATCGCCCGTACGTTCCAGAACATTCGCCTGTTCAACACCATGACGGTGGAGGACAACGTTAAGGTCGGCCTGCACAACCAGGAGCGCTACTCTGGTTTTGAGGGCGTGCTGCGTCTGCCGACGTACTGGAAGCACGAGAAGGCCGCCCACGAGCGCGCCATGGAGCTGCTGTCCATCTTTGATATGGAGCACCTGGCAAACGAGCAGGCCGGCTCGCTGCCTTACGGCGCCCAGCGTCGTCTGGAGATCGTCCGCGCGCTTGCCACCAACCCCAAACTGCTGTTGCTCGACGAGCCTGCCGCCGGCATGAACCCGTCCGAGACCGCGGAGCTCATGGAGAACATCGTCAAGATCCGCGACACCTTTGGCATTGCCATCATGCTTATCGAGCATGACATGTCGCTCGTCATGAACATCTGCGAGGGCATCTGCGTGCTGAACTTCGGCAAGGTCATCGCCAAGGGTACGGCCGAGGAGATCCAGAATAACGACGCTGTTATCGAGGCGTATCTGGGCAAGCAGGATAAGGGGGAGAACTAAATGGCAGAGCCGATGCTTTCCGTCTACAACATCAACGTCTGGTACGGCGCTATCCACGCCATCAAGGACATCTCCTTTAACGTCAACGAGGGCGAGATCGTGGCCCTGATCGGCGCGAACGGCGCCGGTAAGTCCACGACGCTTAAAACCGTCTCGGGCCTGCTGCGTTCCAAGACCGGCTCCATCAAGTTTATGGGCGAGGACATTACCCATACGCCTGCCGATAAACTGGTGGGCAAGGGCCTGGCCCAGGTGCCCGAGGGCCGTCGCGCCTTTTTGCAGATGACGGTCGAGGAGAACCTGGAGATGGGCGCCTACACGCAGCCCAAGTCCACGGTGGCTCCGGGCCTTGAGCGCGTCTACGAGCAGTTCCCGCGCCTTAAGGAGCGCCGTCGCCAGGTCGCCGGCACCCTTTCGGGCGGCGAACAGCAGATGCTCGTTATGGGGCGCGCCCTTATGAGCAACCCCAAGCTACTCATGCTCGATGAGCCTTCCATGGGTCTGGCGCCGATTCTGATTGAACAGATCTTCCAGATTGTCGAGGACCTGCACAAGGCCGGCACCACGGTGCTTCTGGTCGAGCAGAACGCGCAGATGGCGCTCTCGATCGCCACGCGCGGCTACGTGCTCGAGACCGGCAAGATTACCATGACTGGCACCGGCCAAGAGCTGCTCCACGACGACAACGTCCGCAAGGCATATCTGGGCGGCTAGGGACTTCCGCCGTTCTGCCGAACGGCGGACCGGCCGACGCTGCGCGGGCGCCCTGATCGACGTGCCGAAGCTCCTCACCCTTGGGGCTATGCCGCGGTACGAGGCCAGGTGGTCATGGTCCGGGAACCTCGCGATGTCGAATGACACCGCGAGGTTCGCCGCCGTCCTCGGCGGCCTCGACCCCCGAGTGGGCGATCCCCACGCGCTAACGCCTGCAAACAAGGGGATCGCCAAGACGCCGCCGGGCACCTCCGTCATAGACGTGGAAGTGCGGCCGCGCTGAAGCTCTGCGCGGTGTCTGCTCGCTTATGTGCGCATCACGAAGGAAGACCAGATCGGTGAGCGGGATTGGCCCGAAGTCGAGAGATTCCCATCAGCCTCTCGTCGGTCGATGACCGGTTCACCACGCAGGAAGAGCGTGACGGAAGGTCTCGCAAAAAGGCTCCGAGCGCGGCGTGCTCATGCCCGTCGTGGTGCGCTCGAAGGGGGGACGGCTGCTACGAGCTCGATCATTTGCGAGGAGAAGACGAACCAGTCGTTGCAGATCCAATATGGATCTCGCCGACCTCGGCAAGCTGCTCGATGAGTGGAAGCCCTGTCGGGTCGTCTATTTCAACACCACCCAGAATGATGGTGTCATCGCGCAGGTCGATCTGCGTGTTGAGCACAGCGAGGTTAAAGCCGGAGGCCACAAATCCGATAGCAGCCAGGACGAGCCCCGTGGCAACAAGCCCACCCGCTACGGCAAGGTAAATCCTTTTTACGCTGGACATGTTTGCACTCCTTCCTATGCCGTGAGCGGCGCCGCTTCGGCGCCCATGCGGCTCTTATTGCCTCGATCTTTCCAGAAGGGCGAAACGGCTTTCTTCGCCCAAAGGGCAGAGAGGCGCGCGATCTGCTTGGACGCCGTCCAGGCGCCGGCTCCCGTGAGGAGCGCCACACCGATGGAAGCGAATCCCATTCCCATCGAGGCCAAAACGTACGGAACATGCCCGATAATGATGCCGTCCACGGCGAACAGGAGCCCTACCAGGCCCGCGCCCCCGAATGCCGCGGCCACGATCCACACGCAGAGCGCAAGAACCCAAATACAGATGTAGACTGCAGCGGCAACGGCGACGAACGCGAGCAGCAGCGGAATCCATACCGGAGAGCCCACGATGGCGAGCGCCCATAGAAGTGCCGTGCTCTTGCGCTTGGTCCTCGCGATCGCGCGCGGCACGGCGGGCAGTTCGTCGAGCGTTGCCTCGGCGACCTCACCGGGCGTGCCCATGGCGGCCACAGCCTCGGCCTCCGTCATGCCGTCCTCCATACGGTTGGCGATGGCCTCCGCGTAGAACTCCTGCGTTTCCTTTACCTGATCTGCCGGCAGGCAGGCCAGAAGCTCGCCCAGCCGGTTCAAGAACTCATCGCGCGTCATGGTGCGCCCCCTCCACGTAACGGTAGATCTCCTGCACGGATGGCCATTCGGCGAGGAACTCGGCGATACGCTCGCGCCCGGCGTCCGTGATGCGGTAGTACCTCCGCAGCCGCCCGTTGTGCTCGGCGGAGCGCGCGGTGATGCAGCCCGCCTTCTCCAGGCGCTTGAGCAACGGATAGAGCGTGGATTCCGTGAGCCCCATACTCGCGGGCACGTCCTTCACGATCTGATAGCCGTAGGACTCCTCGCCCGAGACGGCCGCGAGCACGCAGGCCTCCAGGAAGCCGCGCTTAATCTGTGCCTCCATCCGCACACCTCCTTTCGTAGTATACTGTGTAACACCTACTATATGACACATAGTATATGATGTCAACAGTTGTCGTATAGGGAGTCCGGTCTGTCTGTCCCCTGCGGGTACTCATTGGGGACGTACTTAAATGAGTACCCATCGCTCAAGGTGGCACCTGGGGACGTTCCTTATGTGCCGGCACTTTGGGACACTCCTTGTCAAGGTTTTGTTCCATCGTGCGGGTTGCTATTTAACGTGCGACAATGCCGTGTGGAAATCGAAATGTCTCCCGGGGGCTATCTATGCTATACGAATTTTGCGCCGAGAACTTTGAGCGGGTACCGGTGGCCATCAAGGCCGGTGCGGGTCGCATTGAGCTGTGCGACAACTTGGCCGTTGGCGGCACCACGCCTTCCGCCGGCGTTATTAGCGCTACAGTCAGCTACGCTCACGAGCATGACGCGCGAGTGATGTGCATGATTCGCCCGCGTGGCGGTGACTTTCACTACAACCAGGACGAGCTGCGCATGATGGAGATGGACCTGGGCCTTGCTGTGAGCGCCGGCGTTGACGGCCTGGTCTTTGGCTGCTGCAAGCCCTGTGCCAGCGGCTGGGCGCTCGACGAGCTCACCCTCGGCGCCCTCGTTATGGCTACGGGCTGCGCGACGGAGGAGTGCAAGCGCGAGTCCCTTGACATCACCTTCCACATGGCGTTTGACCAGCTCTCGCTCGAGGCTCAGCTCGATGCGATTGATACACTTGTCGACTGCGGCGTTACGCGCATTCTGACGCACGGTGGTACTGCCAGTGCGCCGATCGAGGACAACTTCGAAAACCTGGCCCGCTTGATCGAGTATGCGGGCGACCGCTTGACCATCCTTCCCGGAGGCGGCATCACTACGGCAAATCGCGACGCGGTCGCGGCGGCGCTAGGCGTCTCCGAGCTCCATGGCACCAAGATCGTGCCGGTGGAGGTATAGCCCGTGGCGCTGGTATTTGACGTTCAGCAGGCGAGCGGCAAGCCCGACGATAATCGTCGCCCTGGCACCGCGTGCCCCTTTTGCGATACCGAGGAACTTGCCAATATCATCCGGCGCGACGGTGGCTGCATCTGGCTCGAGAATAAGTTTAAGACCTTGCGGGCCACTCGCCAGACCGTATTGATTGAGTCGTCCGACCACGACGCCGACCTGGTGACCTATGCGCCGGACGAGCTGCATCATGTTATGCGGTTTGCCCTGGATTGCTGGCAGCGGATGATTGACTCCCGACAGTATCGCAGCGTTCTCATGTACAAGAACAAGGGCCCACTTTCGGGCGGCAGTCTGGTCCATCCGCACATGCAGATTGTGGGTTTGGAGCAGGAAGACGGCTATGCTTCGCTGGCTTCCGCCAATTTCGAAGGCATCAATGTCTGGCAACAGGGGAGAATCTCGGTCAATATCTCAGCCGAACCGATCATGGGGTTCTTTGAGATCAACGTTTCAGCCCCGCAGGGAATCGCCGCCAGCGATGACGCACGAGACCAAGCCGAGGCGGATCTCTTTGCCGATGCGATCCAGGTAGCTCTGCGCTATATCCTAAACGAGCACCACGGTGGTCGCGCAGAGTCGTACAACTTGTTCTTCTATCACCTGGGCGGTCGGACCATTGCCAAGGCGCTGCCGCGTTGGGTGGTTTCGCCCTACTTTGTCGGCTATCGTTTGGCCCAGGTCAATGCCGAGACGACGCTCGATATCGATGCTGAGCGTCTGCGTGCGCATCTGGAAACGCTCGTATAGCAAGACTAACACCCGCGTAATGCGGACAGCCTAGCGTGCCAACGCGTCGCGGCCGGCTTCGACCCGCTTGCGCTGTTTGGTGCGCTCCTCGCCGGTTAGGCACTCAAAGAGATGCCCGATAATCGAGGCCAGCACCTGCTGAAACAGCGTGCCGCACATGACGGGGAACACGACCTCGCCCGGAAAGTACTGCGTGGCGATGACGGCGCCCGAAGAGATGTTGCGCATGCCGCAGGTAAAGCACATGGTAGTCGTCTCGCTATATGGCAGATGCAGCGCACGTGCGACCAGAAAACCGACGACAAAGCCGCTGATGGCGAAGACCAAAATAAAGAGGGCGACTTCCAGGCGCACCGCGTTTATGTGTAGCACGTACTCGCTCATAGCGGTGGAGTTGGACGCGATGACGCCCATCATCATGAACTTGCAGGCGGGCGAGAGCGCGGGAGAGAGTTTCTCGTGGCCCCAGCCGCGCGTGAGTTCATTGATGGCAATACCGAGCACAGCGGGGATGGCGATCATAAAGGCCATGTTCTGCATCATGCTCGGCACGTCGATCGAGACGGTGGCGCCCAGCAGGAGCTTGAGCGTAAGCGGAATCGTCACAGGTGAGATGACCGAGGACGTCAGGATGATGGTGAGCGCGAGCGGGCCGTTGCCGCCGAACATGCTGATCCACATAAAAGCGGTGACGGCCACGGGCACGCTGTATTCGAGCACAATGCCGCAGACAAGGTTGGGGCTGGAGCCAAAGAAGAGTGACCCCATGGCATACGCCGCGATGGGAATAAGCACCGCCGAGACGAGCAGCGCCAAGACTAGGTGCAACGGACGGCGGAACACCTCGGTTACCTGGTGAAAGGTGTTGCTGAGCGCACCCTGAAACGTCATAAAGGCAAACAAGGTGGGAACGATGGGCTTGAGTACGCCAATCTGTTGGGGAAAGAGCACGCCGAGTGCCACGCAAATCGGAACGATGACCTGCATGTGCCCCGCGAGAAACTTGCCCAGTCCAACCCATTGCTTCATATGCGCTTGTGACTCCCTTTGCCCGTGAACCCGTTTTGAATGGATATGCTAGACGCTCGCATGCGTCCGTGCGTCAGAAACGCTCGAATATTTCGAGGCTATTACCGGCATCGTTTACCGAAACCGCGGCGTGCTGCGGCGATTTGCGTCTGCTCTGCACGGTATAATAAATCCGTTCAACAGATCTGCCTGCCGAAGCGGGCATACACAGAGGACTCATCGCTATGAACCGTGAGAGGTATCGCGGCGACCTGCCCCTATCGGGGGTGGGCGCCTATGTCATCGCTTAAGACGACGCATCGCTGGGCGGTCGCTCAGCAAAACCCCGAGCTCGAAAAGGAGCTTTCGGCTGGCCTGGGCATTCCCGGGCTGGTGGCGCGTATTATGGTCGCGCACGGCATTACATCCATCGAAGAAGGTCAGCTGTTTTTGACGCCTTCGCTCGATCGCGACTGGGCCGACCCACTCATTATCCCGGGCATGTCGGTCGTTGCCGACCGCGTCGAGCGTGCTATTTGCAACCACGAGCACATTGCGGTCTTTGGCGATTTTGACGTTGACGGTATTACGTCGACCTGTCTGTTGACCGAGGCACTACGCACGTTTGGCGCCGATGTCACGCCGTTTATTCCGCATCGCTTTGACGAGGGCTACGGTCTTTCGCGCGCGGCGCTCGACCGCGTTAACGAGCTCGCTCGCCCCCAGCTGATCGTGACCGTCGATAACGGCATTGCCGCCAAGGAAGAGGTTTCCTATCTGGAGAGCCTGGGGATCGATTTGGTGGTCACGGACCATCACGAGCCCTCCGACCAGGTGCCGCAGGGTGTGCCCCTGACCGACCCCAAGCTCGAGGATGAGGGGCCCTCGCGTGAACTTGCCGGTGCTGGTGTGGCGCTCAAGCTGGTGCAAGTCCTGGGTGAGCGCCTGGGCAAGCCGTCGTATTGGCGTTCGCTAATCGAGGTCGCGGCGCTGGGCACCGTGTCCGACATGATGCCGCTCACGCCCGAGAACCGCGCGCTGGTTGCCGAGGGCATCCAGCAGATGCGCGTAACCGCTCGTCCCGGCTATATCGCGCTTGCTGCGCTCGCCAAGACGGACCTTTCGAGCATTACGGCGGATGGCCTATCGTTCTCGCTCATTCCCCGCTTAAACGCTGCCGGTCGCATGGCCGATCCCAAGCTGGCGCTCGACCTGCTGCTTGCCCGCGATCCCATCGAAGCAAGCGCACTGGCGGCTGAGCTCGAGGAAATCAACCGCCAGCGCCGTGAGATCGAGGCGGAGCTCACGCGCGATGCCATGGCAAAGGTCGAGAAGACCTATGACGGCGGACGCGCAATCGTCGTGGGTGGCGAGGGCTGGCACGAGGGCGTCAAGGGCATCGTGGCAAGCCGTCTGACCAACCGCTATCACGTGCCGGCGCTGCTGTTCTCGATCGAGGACGGTATCGCGCGCGGCTCTGGTCGCTCGGTGGGCAAAGTTAACCTGTTTGACGCCGTCGAGCGTTGTTCCGACCTGCTGATTCGTCGCGGCGGACATGCCGGTGCGGTGGGTGTGACCATCGAGGCATCCAAGCTCGATGAGTTCCGCCGCCGCCTTTCCGCCGTGCTATCGGAGCTTCCCGCCGATGACTTTGAGGACACTGACGAGGTTGCCGCCACCGTTGACCTCTCCGAGCTAAATATCGAGACTATCGAGCAGATTTCCCGTCTTGAGCCGTTTGGCCAGGGCAATAAGGTGCCGCTGCTGGCTGCCGAGGGCGTGACGATGTGCGATCGCGCCGTGGTGGGCAAAACCGGCGAGCACATGCGCTTTGTGGCGACCGATGGCGCCGCGAGTGTGCCGGCCATCATGTTCCGCGTGCCGCAGATCGATAAGCTCATCAATTGCGACAGCGCCGTCGACTTGGTGTTCGAGGCCGTGGCCGAGCATTGGCAGGGACGCGTGAAGCCCAAGCTCATGATCAAAGATGTCTTGGTGCGCGATACCGCGGCGTCCAATATCGACGATCCGGCATGCGAGCTTCGCCGCGGCGTGCAACCGGCGGATTCTGGCCTGCGCCTGGAGTCGCGTAAACGCGAGACGCTCGCCCAGCTTTCTTATACCGAGCTCACGCGCTCGCTTATCCATAGCTTTATCGGCTCGAACCAGCCACATCGCGCGCAGGTCGAGGCACTCGACGCGCTCGCCGACCACCAGAGCGTTTTGGCCGTTATGGGGACGGGACGTGGTAAGTCGCTCATCTTCCATGCGCATGCCGCGCGCGAGGCGGTCCTTCGAGGGCGTGCGAGCATCTTTGTCTATCCGCTGCGCGCACTCGTTGCCGACCAGGCCTATCATCTTTCATCGACGATGGCTGCGCTCGGCATTGGCGTTGGCGTGCTGACCGGCGAGACCGTGGAGGCCGCACGCGATGACGTGTTCGCCGGCCTAGCTTCGGGCCGCACCGGTATCGTGCTCACGACGCCCGAGTTCCTATCTATCCACCGTGACCGCTTCGCGCGTTCGGGCCGCATCGGCTTTGTCGTTATCGATGAGGCGCACCACGCCGGCCTTGCCAAGGGCGGCGACCGCAGCGCCTATCTCGACATGCCCGATATCCTCAAAGCCCTGGGCGACCCGGTTGTTATGGCTGCGACGGCCACCGCGACGGCTCCGGTCGTGGCCGAGCTTGCCCGCATGCTGCCGATTACTCGCACGGTGGTCGACGAGACGGTGCGCGAGAACCTGCAGCTCGAGGACGACCGCGACCTTGCGAGCCGCGAGAACCGTTTGGTGTCGATCGTGGCGACGGGGGAGAAGACCGTCATTTACGTCAATTCGCGCGACCAGTCCGTGGCGCTCGCCAAGACGTTGCGCAAGCGTGTGCCCGATTGCGCAACCCATATCGCGTTCTATAACGCGGGGCTTGCGCGCTCCGATCGCCGCCGCGTGGAGGAAGCATTCCGAGACGGAAGCCTCAGCTGCATCGTTTCGACCTCCGCCTTTGGCGAGGGTGTCAATCTGCCCGATATCCGCCATGTCGTGCTGTACCACATGCCGTTTGGCGCCATTGAGTTCAACCAGATGAGTGGCCGCGCCGGTCGCGATGGACAGCCCGCCGTGATTCACCTGCTCTATTCGTCGCGCGACGCCCGCATTAATGAGCGCCTACTCGACTGCTATGCGCCCGAGCGCGACGAGCTCGTCACGCTCTATCGCGCTCTGCAAACCATGTGGCGCTCCAACCGCGGCAAGACCGGGGACGATTCCTTTAGCGCGAGCGATATCGACATCGCGCAGATGTGCCTTGCCATCGATGCCCGCACGCCGGTCGACGAGCGCTCGGTGGAAAGTGGCCTGGGAATCTTCGAAGAGCTTGGCTTCTGTCGCGTTTCGGGGTTTGACGACACCCGTCGCATCGCGATGGCCGAAAACCCCGGCCGTGTGCAATTGAGCAGGTCAATTCGCTATTTGGAGGGCTTGCGTTCGCGCATGGAGTTCTCGGCTTTCCGGAGTTGGGCGCTCGATTCGTGCGCTTCTGATATGCTAGCCAAAGTTAACCGCCCGATCGTACCGCGGGCCTAGGGGAAGGGGACCTCGATGGATGCCGCAGCCCGTACCGCCCATGATTCCGCCCTCCAGCCGTTCTCGGAGATGGAGCACTATAAGCATGCCGATGAGCTGCCGCCCGAGATTATGGCGGACAGCTACGACAAACTGGAGCGCCTGTGCCTCAAATATATGAATGAGGACGACTTTTCTAAGGTGGAGCAGGCCTATTGCTTTGCTGCCGAGAAGCACTGCAACCAAAAGCGCCGCTCGGGTGAGATGTACATCAACCATCCCGTCGAGGTGGCCATCATTTTGGCCGATCTCAAGATGGACTGCGATGTGGTGTGCGCCGCGCTGCTGCACGATACCGTCGAGGATACCGAGACCTCGCTTGCCGATGTTTCCGGCCTGTTTGGCGATACGGTGGCCGAGCTCGTCGATGGCGTGACCAAGCTCACCAACATCGAAGTCGACAGTATGGACGAGAAACAGGCGCTCACGCTGCGAAAGATGTTCCTCGCCATGTCCAAGGACATCCGCGTCATCATCGTTAAGCTTGCCGACCGTCTGCACAACATGCGCACCCTTGCAGCCCTGCGTGAGGACCGTCGCCTGTTTAAGGCTCGCGAGACCATGGACGTGTATGCGCCCCTGGCCGACCGTCTGGGCATGAGCTCCATTAAATGGGAGCTCGAGGACCTGTCCTTCTTCTACCTGGAGCCCGATGCCTACCAGCGCATCGCACGCATGGTGGCGGAGTCGCGCGAGGTCCGTGAGCGCTATCTGGCCGAGACCATCAAGACGCTCACCGACGAGCTCAACCGCATTGGCCTGGAAGACTTCCAGATCAACGGCCGTTCCAAGCACTATTGGTCCATCTACCAAAAGATGAAGCGCAAGGGCAAGGAATTCTCCGAGATCTACGACCTGGTGGCACTGCGCGTCATCACGCATTCGGTGCGCGATTGCTACTCCACGCTCGGCGCGGTGCACACGCTGTGGCACCCCATGCCCGGCCGCTTTAAAGACTATATCGCCATGCCCAAGGTCAATAACTACCAGTCGCTCCACACGACGGTCATCGGCCCCACGGCTCGCCCGCTCGAGATTCAGATTCGTACCTACGAGATGCATGAGCAGGCTGAGTACGGCATTGCCGCCCACTGGCTATATAAGAAGTCGGGCGGATCGTCTGCTTCCAAGACCAATGACGCTCAACGTTTGGACGACCAGATCAACTGGCTCAAGCATTCGCTCGATTGGGCGGCTTCCGACGAGATCACCGATGCCAAGGAATACCTGCATTCGCTGAAGGTCGACCTCTTCGATCAGGAGATCTTTGTCTTTACGCCCAAGGGCGAGGTCATGGCGCTTCGTGCCGGCTCCACGCCGCTCGACTTTGCCTACGCCGTTCACACCGAGGTGGGAAACCATTGCGTCGGCGCCAAAATCAACGGTGCGGTGGCTCCGCTCACGCACGAGATTAAGACGGGTGACCGTGTCGAGATTCTGACTAACAAGAGTTCCAAGCCGTCGCGTGATTGGCTCAAGATCGTTAAGACACCTTCCGCCAAGTCAAAGATCCGCCGCTATTTTGCCGCTGCGACCAAGGACGACGACGCTGCTGCTGGTCGCGATATGCTGGCTAAGGACCTGCGTAAGCGTGGCTATGGCATTTCTACGCCGCGTTCGACGCGTGCGCTCAACGCCGTGGCGGAGCAGTTTAACTTCAAGCAGCTCGAGGACCTGTTTGCCGCCGTCGGCGCCGGCAAGGTTGCCCCGCGCGCTGTGGGCAATAAGGTCGAGCAAATCTTGGACCCCAAGCCCGAGGAACAGCTCACCAAGGCCGAGGCTATCGCCGAGGTCGTCAAGCAGCCTGCTCGCGGCTCCAACCGCAAGCCGCAAAAGCGCGGCAAGAGCGCCAGTAACGGCATTATCGTCAAGGGCGAGAGCAACAGCGGCCTACTGGTCCGTCTGGCTCATTGCTGCAACCCCGTGACGGGCGACGACATCGTCGGCTTCATCACGCGCGGTCGTGGCGTTTCGGTGCATCGCGCCAACTGTCCCAACGTCAAGGGTCTTATGGAGCATCCCGAGCGCATGATCGAAGTGGAGTGGGACGGCGCTGCCGACACCCTCTTCCAGGTCGAGATCGTGGTCGAGTGCCTGGACCGCATGGGCCTGCTCAAGGATGTCACCATTGCCATTGGCGATGCGGGCGGCAATATCCTTTCTGCCGCCACGTCGACCAACCGCGAGGGTATTGCAACCCTGCGCTTTATGGTCGAGATCTCGGACGCGAGTGGTCTGGATCCGCTGCTGGCCTCCATCAGCAGCGTTGACTCGGTCTACGACGCGCGCCGCCTGATGCCCGGTGAGGGTGGAGCCCAGCTTAAGCGCCGCGTTTAGTCGCGACGAACGTGTCGCATTATCGATATTCGCTACACTCGAGGCATCGTTTGATGCCTCGAGTTCTATAGAGAGGAGAGGGACATGAGCGCTGTGTCCTTGGATTTAACTCCCAAGGGATCGGTCGAGATCGAGACGCTCGTAAACGGTCCCATTCAGACCAATAGCTATGCTGTTATTTCGGACAATGAGTGCGTGATTATCGATCCCGCATGGGAAGGCGAACGCCTGGTGGAGCATATTCGAGCCGAGCATCCCGGCGTACGCGTGTTTGGCGCCGTATGCACTCATGGCCATGCCGATCATGTTGGTGGTGTTGCAGGCGTGCGAACCACCGTTGGCGAGGGCTGCCAGTATGAGCTGTGTGCTAAGGATGTGGCGGTGCCGCATGCGAACATCGAGGAACAGCGAGCTATGTGGGGCATTGAGACGCCTGACCCCGGGGAGCCGACGCACCTGCTCGCCGAGGGAGATGCTATCAAGGTGGGCGATATCTACCTGCAGGTGATCGAGACGCCAGGGCATACGCCGGGCGGGATCGTCTTGTTTGCTGCCACCGAGCAGGGGAACATTGCCTTTGTGGGCGACACCCTGTTTCCGGGTGGGCACGGCCGCACCGATCTTTCTGGAGGAGACGAGGCGGCGATTCTGCGCTCGCTCTCCAAGCTCGCCCGGCTTCTCCCGCCCGATACCGTTTGCCTAACCGGTCATGGCGATTCGACCACCATGGCACGCGAGCTCATGCAGAACCCTTTCATGCAGATTTAGCTTAATAGTCGGCTTTTGAAGCACGAGAAGCGTCCAAACGTCAAGCTATTTTTCCCCAACGGGTCGATTTCGTAGGGCAAACGGTCAAAAAAAGTCTGTTTGGACGATATTCGTGAACAAACGAACGTTTATGCTCGGGTGCGCCGTGGTAAAATCTCAGGCGTTATCGGAGCAACCTTATAGGAGGTTTCTTTTATGCTCGTCAACGCAGCAGACATGCTCAAGAAGGCCGAGGCCGGCAAGTACGGTCTTGGTGCCTTCAACACCAACAACCTCGAGTGGACCCTGGCTATTCTCCAGGCCGCCGAGGAGGCCAAGTCTCCGCTGATCCTTCAGTGCACCGCTGGTGCCGCTAAGTGGATGGGCGGTTTCAAGGTCTGCGCCGACATGGTCAAGGCTGCCGTCGAGGCCACGGGCGTTACCGTTCCCGTCGCCCTTCACCTCGATCACGGTTCTTACGAGGACTGCTTTAAGTGCATCGAGGCCGGCTTCACGTCCATCATGTATGACGGCTCTCACGAGGAGACCTTCCAGCTTAACCTCGACCGCACCAAGGAGCTCGTTGAGCTTGCCCACTCCAAGGGCATGTCCATCGAGGCCGAGGTCGGCGGCATCGGCGGCACCGAGGACGGCGTGACCTCCAGCGGCGAGCTCGCTGATCCTGCTGAGTGCAAGCAGATCGCTGACCTGGGCGTCGACTTCCTCGCCTGCGGCATCGGCAACATCCACGGCGTGTACCCCGCCGACTGGGCTGGCCTTTCCTTCGAGCGCCTGGGCGAGATCAAGGCCCAGACCGGCGACTTGCCCCTCGTCCTGCACGGTGGCACCGGCATCCCCGAGGATCAGATCAAGAAGGCCATTTCCCTGGGCATCTCCAAGATCAACGTCAACACCGACCTGCAGCTCGTCTTCGCCAAGGGCGTCCGCGAGTACATCGAGGCTGGCAAGGATCAGCAGGGCAAGGGCTTCGACCCCCGCAAGCTCCTCAAGCCTGGTCGCGACAACATCGTTGCTCGCACCAAGGAGCTCATGGAGGAGTTTGGCTCCGTCAACAAGGCGTAAGTAGCGGTTTAACTTCCCGCCGGAGGCCCCGTTTCCCCTACGCTGTTTCCCTCGCGCTCACCTGGCTTCGCCAGAAGTCGCGCGACGGAATCAGCTCCGGGGAAACGGGGCCTCCTTTGTTAACTTGCTACAGGGTTACTGGTCTGATTTTAGTTATATGGTTACCGTTCAGCGGTGTTGATGGCTCCCTTGTTGGGGCTTTCTTTTTATCTCGCTACAATGGGCTTCAAGCGTTCTAGTGACTTGGAGTTTTGGTATGGCTGTTATTAATGTACTGCCTTCGGATGGGAAGGTTATTGACGAGGGTCCTGTTGGTTGCTCTGCTGATGTTCGCTGTGATGATTTTCGCCATCTCGATATTGGGCTACCCCCTGAGATTCTTCGTCTTAAGGATGCCGGGTATTTGATGCAGGCTGTTGCTGCCTGCGATCGCCTTTTGGAGCAGAACCCCGAGCCTTCGCTGGCCGCCTGTGTTCGTGCCGAGCGGTATCGCATGCTCGAGACGCCGCTTCATTTTTCGGTGTCGCGCGATCAGGCTATTGCGATGATTCGCGAGGAGTGGCCAGAGTTTACCGAAGAGCAGTTTGATGACCTGATTAATCGTAAGCGTATTGACTGGCGCTTTATCGATGGTGAGCTGTTCGTTCTCGACAACTTCCTCGATTCGCTTCGCGTATATCCCAAAGAGGTTCCCGGCATGCGGCCCGATTCTACGGACGGAATAGCACTGCGCAACGAGATGCTCAAGGAGATGGAGTCACAAAACGGATTGGCTCGCGTCATTACGCTTAAAGCGTCCGTGTCTGTCCCCGGTGCTCTAGATGGAGAGACTGTTCGCGCGTGGCTACCCGTTGCCGCCGCCTGTCGTCAACAGTCTCATATCGAGGTTCTCGATATGACGCCGGAGGGTGCTGTTGCCCCCGCGAATGCTTCGGCGCGTACCGCCTCGTGGTCTTCTTCGAGTGAGCGCTCATTCTCGGTGACCTATCGCTATCAAATTGATGCCGCTTATCGTGATGTCTATGGGGGTGCGCTTCCGGTGCATCCTTGCATGGACGCGCCACTGCCCGCGGACACCTCCGAGGACCGTCCGCACATTGCATTCACGCCGTATCTACAGCAGCTGACAGCCCGTGTCATTGACGGGCTCGAGGATCCGCTCGATCGCGCCCGTGCTATCTATGATTACCTGACGCAGTACATCGACTATCGCTATCAGCCGCCGTACTTGCTTTTGGGATCTATTGCCGATGACTGCACGCATTCGCTCCGCGGCGATTGCGGCGTTATGGCGCTCACGTTTATCACCATGTGCCGTATCGCGGGCGTGCCTGCCCGTTGGCAGAGCGGCCTGTATGTTGCGCCCGATTCGGTGGGGTCGCACGACTGGGCAGAGTTCTATACGCCGCAGACCGGTTGGCTCAACGCCGACGTGTCATTTGGATCTTCTGCTCGCAGGATGGGGGAGGAGTGGCGCCGCCGTCACTACTTTGGCAATCTCGACCCGTGGCGTATGGTGGCCAACAATCGATTCCAGGCAGAGTTTGAGCCCTCTTTCGACGGCATGCGCGAGGACCCTTACGATAACCAGATGGGTGAGGCTTCGGTCGACGGTCGCGGATGCCGTCGGCGCGAGATGCTCCGCACGGTCGAACTCATCGGGTTGATTTCCGATCTCAGCCGAACACATTGAGCAAATAGGCCATTCCCGCAG
>CAUFXK010000042.1 GCA_959596495.1 uncultured Collinsella sp.
GTGTTAAACACCTGACGCAGAACGCGTGCAGCCTTTTTAAAAGACTGAGGCGTTGCAGGGCGAGGTGTTTTAGGCGTCTCTCCGGCAGAAAACAATGGAGCAAGATTTTCTGTCGCACGGACAGATAATCCCTCCGCAACAACCTTCTCAGCAAGCTTAATGCGCGCATCTTCATACGGAACTGCAAGGATTGCACGAGCATGACCAGCGGTCAGCTTGCCTTCGAAGATCATTTGCTGAACTACCTCTGGAAGATCAAGCAGACGCAACGAATTGGTGATTGCAGAGCGAGACTTGCTGACAGCCTTTGACAAGGCTTCTTGAGTCATACCGCTTGAATCGATGAGCTGTCGATATCCCTTAGCCTCTTCGACTGGGTTAAGGTCAGAGCGCTGCAGGTTTTCAATAAGCGCGAGTGCAAGCATTTCCTCATCATCAACGTCCTTAATAATGACGGGAAGCTCTTCAAGGCCAGCAAGCTTTGAAGCCTGATAGCGACGTTCACCCGCAATAATCTCATAGCCGTTACCGTGCTTGCGCACAAGAAGCGGCTGCAGAACGCCGTGCTCTTGGATTGACTCACTCAACTCGCGAAGTTCAGTCTCATTGAAATGAATTCGTGGCTGATTTGGGTTTGGAACGATATCTTCGATTGGAAGCTTAGTTTCTGAAGCGGCATTTGTTGCTGACGCTACAGATCCACCAGTCTCATATTCAGCTTCTGAGACCAGCGCATTGAGTCCACGACCCAAGCCACCGCGCTTCTTAGGACTAGGCACGCTTAATCACCTCTTTAGCAAGGTTCATATACGCCTTTGCGCCCTTATTCTGCGGCGCATAGGTAATTACGGACTCACCGAACGACGGTGCTTCAGAAATTTTTACAGTACGTGGAATCAAGGTCTTGAATGCCTTGTCGCCAAAATACGATTGAACCTCTTCCACAACCTGGTTCGAAAGCGATGTGCGCGAATCGTACATAGTCATAAGCACACCATAAGTATCAAGGTTCTTATTTAGGCGTGTTTTAACCATCTTCATCGATTCAAGCAGCTTTGTGACACCTTCGAGCGCGTAATATTCGCACTGAATAGGAATCAAAACACTGTCCGCAGCTGTTAACGCATTAATGGTCAGCAAACCAAGCGATGGAGGACAGTCGATAAATATAAAATCAAACTCATCCTGAATAGGCTCAAGCAGATCCTTTAAGCGAGTTTCACGGGCAATCGCACTGACAAGTTCGATTTCCGCACCTGCAAGCTGGATAGTAGCCGGAATCACAAACACCTTATTGCAATTTGTATCAAGAACGAGCGATTCTGCCGGAACATCGTTTAGCAATGAATCATAGATGCAGTGATCAAGTTCTTCTTTTTCGATTCCAAAACCACTCGTACTATTACCCTGCGGGTCAAAATCGACAATCAGCGTCTTTCGGCCCAGTTCACCCAACGCTGCTGCAAGATTTACAGCTGTGGTGGACTTACCTACGCCGCCTTTTTGGTTGATGATAGCAATGATACGCGTGTCTTTTGCGCTCTTAGAACGCTTAACGTCGCGAAATCCCACGGTCCCTCCTGGTGTATTTAAAGCTGTTAAACGGAGGATGTTTCACGTGAAACAATCCGATTCGACATCGACTGTTATGTTTCACGTGAAACATAACGACTCGACACTATCCATTATGTTTCACGTGAAACATCTAGGCAAGCGGATTCTTTTTTGCCATGCCATTAGCACGCGGAAGAGAAACCGATGCCTGACGAGTTTTTTTAAAAACAATAAATTCGCGGTGACCCAGACCATTCGGCAAATCAAGATTATCCGTCATAAGCGGGGTAAGGCCGCATATCTTTGCAGCGGCAAGTCCAGATTGAAGCTCTTCATCAGATGGATTCCCCTTCGTAATGACAAAGAGGCCACTATCTTTTAGAAAAGGAGAAGCATACTCGACGAGAACTGGCAACGGTGCGAGCGCACGGGCGGTCACAACAGCAAATTGTTTCTTATGAGATCGTGCATATTCTTCAAGACGATCGTGAACAGCATGGGCATGCTTAAGGCCAAGCTCCTTAACAAAGGAATTAACGGCATCAACCTTCTTGCCAACGGAATCGATATAGATAGCCTTTCTTCCACTTGCAATAGTCAATGGAATACCTGGGAATCCAGCACCGGTACCCATATCCAGCAAAGCACCTTCAGGAGCCTTATCAATATATGGCAGCAAAACAAGTGAGTCCAGAATATGAAGGACGGCTGCATCATCAACATTTAGGATGCGCGTTAGATTGGTAGTCTTATTGGCCTCCAGAACAAGATCAAGATGTTGGATACAGACACGAAGGCTATCGTCAGAGACCTTCAAAGAATAGTCTTTACAATACGAAATAAGACGGCACTGCATCTGGCTTACTTGCTCATCAGTTAACACAAACAAGACAACTCCTTTCTGACAAAAATCAGTGTATCGAGAACTTTTGACAAAAAAAGGGGACGTGGAAACCACGTCCCCTTAGCATAGACTCGAGAAGATTATCGAGCAACAATCACAACATGGCGATCGGGATCAGAGCCCTCAGAATGCGTGTCGACAGCATCGTTGCCACGAAGGGCAATATGAACCAGTCGACGTTCATAAGCATTCATGGGAGGCAGGGAAACACTCTTATGAGTGCGAATAGCGCGCTCGGCAGCGGACTGGGCCATAGAAGCAACCTTATCCTGTCGACGGCTCTTATAACCCTCGACGTCGACGACGACCGGATACCTAAAGCCGAGCTTGCGGCTCACCAGCAAAGAGAACATAACCTGAAGGGCATCAAGGGTACGACCATGACGGCCAATGAGAACAGCAAGATCAGGAGCGGTTACGTCCAGAATCAACTCGCCCTCGTCACCCTCATACTCATCGATGGGAGAGTTCGCCGCATCGAAGTGCGAAAGGATGGAACGCAGAATGGAAATAGCTACATCGGCAATGGTGTCGAGCTCCTCATCGGTCAGCTCTTCACCAGCCTTGTAACGCTGTGCAATCTCGGGATAATCGCCCGCGACCTGCGGGGCAACCTCCTCAAGCATATCCTCGACGATCTCTTCAGACATAACGAACTCCAAAAGTTAGGTACCTAAATAAGAATACTATCCCACTACTTCTTCTTGTGCGGGCGCGGCTTCTTCTCGCGACGAGTAACCTCGACCTGCAGCGGGGCGTTCTTAAGACGCTCTTCTTCATCGGCCTTGGCCTTATCGATAACCTTCTGCGTCACGAAAATCTGCTGGACAACCTGCCAGGCGGAAGACACATCGTAGTACAGCAGAACGCCGACGGGCAGGCTCCAACCCATCCAAAGCATCATGACGGTCATGACAATGGCCATCATACGCATGCTCTGGGCCTGCTGACCAGTCTGATTGCGCGACATATAAAGCTGCGGAATCAAAGTGAGAACGGCAAACAGAATCAGGCAAACCAGTGCAGGCAGCGCAACCATAAAGCCATCGGCAAAGGAAGCGCTCGGCGTGGTGGTAAGGTCGGGCAGGATGTTGAAGAACGAGAACGTGCCGTCACTAAAGTACTGCGGCAGGTTACGCAGCAGCGTAAACAGGGCGAACAGGACAGGCATCTGGATCAACAGCGGCAGACAACCAGCCATGGGGTTGAACTTGTTCTCGCTGTAGAACTTCTGCATCTCCTCGGCCTGACGCTGGGGATCGTCGGCGTAACGCTCCTGGATCTCGAGCATCTTGGGCTGCAGCACCTGCATACGAGCCGTCGACTTGGTCGACTTGAGCATAAGCGGCGTCAGCAGCAGACGGATGATGACCACCAGGATGATGATGGACAGGCCCCAGTCAACCGCAAAGGTCTGGATGAGCTTGAGCAGCTCGAAAAGGATGTTAACGATCCAATCCCACATGTAAGTTTTCCTCCGATAGCGAGTGCCCGCTAGGGCACAGGGTCATAACCGCCGACGTGCAGGGGATTGCAGCGAGCGATGCGCCTCACGGCAAGCCAGCAGCCTCTCAAAACACCGTACTTCTCAATCGCCTGAACGGCATATTGCGAGCACGTTGGGTAGTAAATACAAGCGTCAGGTAATAAGGGCGAAATAACCTGTTGATATATGCGAATAGGAGCGATGGCAACACGTCGCAAAACGTGATTGCTCATCGCTCCTCCCCGGCAACGCCGGCGCGTTTCATAAGCGAACGCAATGCCTTGTCCATCTCCTGCGGCGAGGAAATCCTCGTCTTGGGAGTCGCGAACAAGATGATGTCATAACCCGCAACGGGAAATCCGCAGCTGCGGGCGGCCTCGCGCATCACACGCTTAGAACGGTTGCGCACGACTGCACAACCGAGCCGTTTAGCACCAACGAAGGCGACCCTTCCGGAGTCGCCTTCGCCAACCGATTCACATATGGTCATTCGAATCAGAGGGTGATTGAAACGACGCCCCTGACTGAACACATGCTCGAAATCTTGCCGAGACTTAATAGTCTTCATGCGAGATGTGTGTATCGCTGCTAGACAGTGAGACGCTTGCGGCCCTTGGCGCGGCGACGGGCGAGCACGGCACGACCACCCTTGGTGGCCATACGGGCACGGAAGCCATGGGTCTTGGCACGCTTACGCTTATTAGGCTGATACGTACGCTTCATCTTAAGTTCCTCCTGCTGCATTTCGAGTGTCCGCGGGAGCGCGGACGCAGATATAGACACGTGAGCTTGAAGATTGTAGGGAAATCAATGTTCAAATGTCAAGAAATCAAAGGTAAAAGGTTGCGCAGTTCACACGGTTCCCCCATAAGCTCAACCGAAATCTGAGCCGCATGGCAACTTTTCATGATATTTCATCGAGTTTTCAACAGGTCATGTTAGCAATGTTGAGAACTTTTCGCCCGTTTTCCAAAGTTTTCAACAGGTTTTGAAAAGTTGTCGAAAGATGAGAAACATTGCACGGTGAGCTACTATTTGTTCGAAACCTTCTGAAAGATTGCGAGCGGCATGTCTGACGACTTTTACACCATGGTCGATTCCGGAGACCCGGCACCCGACAACGAGCACATCACCGGCGTGCGCGAAAAGCGTGGCGAGGAAGAGCAGACCGCTGAGAAAACGCAGGCCGCCATGTATGCCGCACGCATCGCGGTCTATGACGACATGCTGTCGACGCCGCGCGTCATCGTCATCGAACCGAAGGACGTGCGCACCTATCTGGAAGAGACAACCAACACTGTCTACCAGTGCATGAAAGAGCAGGGCGGGCACATCTCGCTCATGGTTATCCGCGAGATTGTCGAAAACTTTATCCACGCCCACTTTGCAGAGCCCATCATCTCGATCCTGGACGGCGGCGACACCATCCGATTCGCAGACCAGGGACCGGGAATCGAAGACAAAGAACGCGCCTTTGACTTTGGCGTAACAAGCGCAAACAGCAACATGAAGCGATACATCCGCGGAACTGGAGCCGGGTTTCCCATGGTGCAGGAGTACCTGGAAAACGCCGGCGGCGCCGTATCCATCGAGGACAACATGGGCAACGGCACCGTGGTCACGGTAAGCCTGAACCCCAAGCGCGTGCAGGAAATCGAGCGTGCCGGAGGGCGAGGGGCCGCCGTACGCCCCGAGACGGAGCAGCCGGCGTATCCCCTACCCAGTACATTTGGACAGCAGCCCGTGGCGCAGATGCAGCAGCCTGGAGCTTTTCCCGCGCAAGATCCCCAGGCACCGCTGGGCCACACGGCGCAAAACATGCCAGAGGGCATAGGCTCGGCAGATCTGGAAACAGGCGCCGTTCAGCAGACGGCGGCCATGCCAAACGTCCCGCAAATGGGCTACCAACCGTACCCGCAAGGGTATCCTCCCCAATATATGCCGCAGCAGGGATACGCCCAGCCGTATCCTCAACAGTATCCTCAGGGGTACCAGCAGCCGTATCAGCAGATGCCGCAGGGGCAATTTAACCCTTGGGCCCAGCAGATGCCGCCGCAGCCTTACCAACAGTGGCCGCAAAGTTTTCAACAGCAGATGCCACCCATGCAGAGTTCTCAACAACCAGCAGCTCAAATGATGTATCCTAATGCGGCGAATCAATACGCACAACCGCAGTCGGACGTGTTTGTAGGCGAGCGCGGCAACGCCGCATTAGGGTATCTGGCCCAACATCAAGAGTGTGGCGCAACGGACTTGGCGCGAGCGTTTGGAAACTCCGCACCCACCTGGTCGCGCACGCTCAACGATTTAGCACAAGCGGGCTTGGTAATCAAACATGGGCAGAAATATCATCTGACCGAAATTGGAAGCGCTCGCGTGCGGGCCCAAGCTTAAGGAACGGGAGAGACAGTGGACGAGGAAGCAAGCATCATCCTGGGGGATGCCATCGCCTTTTGCCAGCGCGACGGCCAAGATGCGCGCCTCATCAACATGCTGGGGCAGTCGCGCGCCGTGAGCCTGACCGAGGACACCTTGACGATTGAGGCCCCCTCACGATTTGCCATCGCACAGCTCAAAAAGCATCAGCCGACCATCGAGGCGTACCTGGAAGAGATTGCCTTTGCACCGATTGCGCTCAACATCGTGGCACCGCAGGGCTCCGCGGCCGATAACGCCGCGCCTGCGGCACCCGACGTCCCCCCGGCGGCGCCAGCTGCCGCCGCAGTGTCGGCTCCCGAGCATCAAATCGGCGATGTTTCCCGTGAAACCATGCCCGCCGCCTCGACGTCGGCAGCCCCCATTCCCGCTGCCACACACATGCCTATCGCGCACGACGCAACACCGGGCGAGGACTCGGGCATCGCAATCAAAAACACGCTTTCGGCCGACGATTTCCGCCGCATGATGAACCAGATGAAAGGCGGGGCGCCTGCAAAGAGCGCAAAACCAGCCTCCGCATCGCCCATGAGCGTCCCCGCAGCTGCGGCGGCGGTCGAGCAGAACACCGACGGCGCGCCGCTCGCGGCCAACTCGAAATTCACCTTCGAAAACTTTGTCTACGGCCCCGAAAACAGCCACGCCTATCGCTCGGCCCTCAAGTTTGCCGCACTCGCGGACGAACGCGGCACATGCACATCCCTGTTCATCTATGGCAAATCGGGGCTGGGCAAGACCCATCTGTTGCTCGCCATCAAAAACGAGCTCGCCGAAAAGTCGCCCGAAATCAAGGTAAAGTACGCCAACTCGCAGGCGTACCTCGATGACCTGATGACGGAGTTCGACCGCCAAAAGAAGAGTAACGCCCCCATCATGCAGGCATACCACGGCGTAGACGTGCTCATTATCGACGACATTCAAAACATCATCGGCAAGCGCGCGAGCGTGGACTACTTCTTCCAGCTCATGGACGAGTTTATCCGCAACAACAAAAAAGTCGTCATCGCGGCCGACCGTGCGCCCAAAGACCTGAGCATGGACGAGCGCCTCACCAGCCGTTTTAACGCCGGCATGCTCTGCTTAGTGGCGGAGCCCAGCTACGAGATGAAATACAAGATCCTGCAGCGCTACTACGAGAACACGATAGCTGCCGCACCCGAGGCGGGTGACGACTCGCTGCTGGCGGCCTATGGCGGCGATGGCGGGCATCTGACCGACGAGCACTTTAAGCACATGGCGGAGGTGTCGGGAACCAACATTCGCGAACTCGAGAGCTTCTGCGAACGCTGTGCCGGCGAGGCGGGAGACCGCGAGCGCGAGGGCAGCGAGCTCAGCTTCGACGACATCGACGCCATCGCAAGCCAGTACTTCGATACGTCGGCCAAGAAAATCAACGTGCAGACGGTCCAGTCTGTCATCGAGGAGCAGTACGGCGTGACGCACGAGGAGCTCATCGGACCGCGCCGCAACGCGCAAATAGCCAAAGCCCGTCATATCGCCATCTATCTGGCCATCGAGATGTGCGAGATGACGACCACGGCGGTGGGCGCGGAGTTTGGCAACCGCAACCACTCGACCGTCAGCACGAGCTATAAAAAGGTTCAGAAGATGATTCAGGAAGACCGCACCGTAACCGAGGATCTCAAATCGCTGCGAGATAAAATTACACTGCGCTCGTAGGGAAATAGAGACACCTGTTGAAAACTTGTCGAAACGCCGGGCATAACGTGTCTAAAACTCACCCCAAGGCGACGAAAAGTTTTCCGCAGGTTTTGAACGTGGAAAACACGGTCGGTTGCGCACAGGGTGCTGTCGATTCTCTTTTTGGGGTTGACCAGCGCTTTTGGGAGTAATCAACAGTTTCGTCAGTGCTATTACTATTATTAAGATATTTATATCTATAGAAAGGTATTAAAAGATGAAGTTCACCGTAAGCCAAAGCTCGCTCACGCAAGCCATCGGTGTCGTTATGAAAGGCGTCGCTTCGGCATCTACCCTTCCCATCCTGTCGGGCGTGCTCGTTAAGGCGCAGGACGGCATCTTGGAATTCCAAACCTCAAACTACACCATCTCGATTCGTCATCGCATTGCCGCGCATGTCGAAGAAGAGGGCGAGATGGTGATTCCCTGCAAGATGCTCTCGAACATAACGAAGACTCTTCCCGACGCCCCGGTTACCTTTGAGCTCTCGGAACGTCAGGTGTTGATCGGATGCGAGAAGAGCTCCTTCCGCCTCAACACGCTCGACGCCAACGATTTCCCCGAGTTCCCTGCCTATGCTATCGAGAGCGCGGTGGAGCTCCCGACCGACATCCTGTCCGAGATGGTCGGCCGCGTATGGCGCGTCACTTCGACCGATAAGGCCCGCCCCATTCTGGGAGGCGTGCACATGAAGGTCGAGAACAACACCGTGCGCCTGGTGGCAACCGACTCCTTCCGTTTGGCCGTATGCGACACCCAGGTCGAGACCTCGACGCTCGAGGGGTCCTTTGAGCTCAACGTTCCGGCCGACGCCTTCAATGACGCCCTGAGCATCATGGCCAGCCAGGCGACCATCATGATCGGCGCCACCGACACCCAAGTTGTCTTTGAGGCTGGCAATACCACCTACGTGTCTCGGCGTATCGAGGGCGTGTATCCCAACTACAAGCAGCTCATCCCCGATTCGTGCGTGACGAGCGTCAAGATCGACGTGGCGGCTTTTAATGCCGCCCTCAAGCGCGTGGCGGTCATCGCGAGCGCGAACCCCGCCGTCAAGTTCGAGATCGATGTCGAGAACGGTCAGATGGGCCTGTCCTCCATCTCTAATGACCAGGACCTGGCACAGGAGACGATCGATGTCGAGGCCGAGGGCGAGTCGGGCACCATCGCCTTTAACTACCACTACATCTTTGGCTGCCTCAATGCCTTGTCCAAGGAGAAGGAGATCACGCTGGAGCTCAAGAGCTACTCGCAGGCGGGTATCTTTAAGTCCTACGACAAGATCAACTACCTGTACCTGGTCATGCCGGTTCGCATCTAGCGCTGCGCCATGACCATGTTTGCCCGCAACCTTTCCGTCGCGCGCTACCGCAGTTTCGATAGCTACCATCTTGGCCTGGACGAAGGCGTGACGGTGCTTGCGGGGCCCAACGCGGCGGGAAAGACCAACCTCATAGAGGCACTGCAGCTTTTGACGAGCGGCACCTCGTTTAGGCATCCCACCGCTGCCGAGCTCGTGCACGACGGCACGGGCTCGTGCAAGCTCGAGTTGAGGCTCGAGGGCGATGGCCGCGTGCTCGATATGGGGCTGGGCGTTGAGGACGGCAAGCGCTCGTTTAGCCGTAACGGCAAGAGGTGCTCGGCTGCCGGCGTGCGCGGGGTTATGCCGAGCGTGCTGTTTTGCCCCGATCATCTGGATATGGTCAAGCGCGGTGCCAGCGTGCGTCGGGCCGCCCTCGACGACTTTGGCGTTCAGCTGAGCGCCCGTTACGCCGACTTGGCGAGCACCTACGGGCGCTGCGTGGCGCAGCGCAACGCCCTGCTCAAGGAGACCTGGTGCTGCCGTGAGATGCTCGGCGCATGGAATGACTCCATCGCCCGCGCCGGGTCTGCCCTGCTCGTGCATCGTTTGGCCCTGCTCGACCGACTGGCGGGCCATGTGCGCGCCGCGTACGGGCAGGTGGCGTCCGGTGAGGACGCAGGCGTGTCCTATGTGTCCACGCTGGGGGATTTGCCTCAAGCCGAAGGGCGCGAGGAGCTTAAGGACTGGGCGTATGAGCATATGCTCGCGGCCCTCGATGAGCGTGCCGATGAGGAGATGCGCCGCGGCGTGACGCTTGTGGGTCCGCATCGCGACGAGATTGAGTTTTCCGTGGCGGGCCGATCGGCCCGTTCGTTTGCCAGCCAGGGCCAGCAGCGAACGTTGGTGCTGGCCTGGAAGGTGGCCGAGGTGGCCGTCGCCCGTGACATCCTGGGCACTGCACCCCTGCTGCTGTTGGATGACGTGATGAGCGAGCTCGATGCCGGGCGCCGAGACGCTTTTCTTCAGCTGATCGGTGATGATATCCAGACAGTCATAACCACCACCAATCTGGGGTATTTTACCGATGACCTGCTTGATCGAGCCAAGGTGGTGAGCATGGGTGAGACGTGCTAATTACGAGCGCGAGAACGGAACGGTTGCCTTTGGCGGCTTTTTGGATGCCGAGCGTCAGCGCATCCTGGCGGCCGCGGCGCCGGAGCGCCGTGCGCAGATGGAGGCTGCCGAGGAGTCGCGCGCGGTCTATCGTGCCTGGAATGCGGTGTGCTCGGGTACGCGCGAGGGACGCCATGTGACGGGTCTGCGTTATCTGCCCGAGTCCAATGAACTGCTGGTGTATCTCGATTCGCCTTCGTGGACGCAGGAGATGACGCTGCTGCGCGAGATCATCCGGGCGCGCATGGAACGGGCCGGGGCGCATGTGGACGGCCTGGTGTTCAAAACGACAGCGCCCGGTCACACACCGCCGGCTGCCAAGGAGCGCCTGCGCCCAGCTGTGACCGAGCGCCCGCCGGCCCCGCACGCCGATCTAAGCGAAGCCGAACGCGGCGAGATTGAGCGCCAGGTGGCGCCCATCGAAGATCAAAAACTGCGCGAGGCCCTCGAGAATGCCATGAGAGCCAGTGCCGAGTGGGCCAAGGGCGTGCAAAGCAAAAAAGAGCCTTAAATCGCATCTGGTGGCCTTGTAGAGCCAAATACCCTCGTTCCCGAGGGTATTTTTTTACGATAAACTAGTAAGGCTGTACACATTTTCTTAGCTGAAGGAGGACGTGTGGCAAACGAAAACGATTACGATGGCGGCGAGATTAAGATTCTCGAAGGTCTCGAGGCCGTTCGTAAGCGCCCGGGCATGTACATCGGCTCGACGAGCGCCAGCGGCCTGCACCACCTGGTGTGGGAGATCGTTGACAACTCCGTTGACGAGGCCATGGCCGGTTTCTGCACCGAGATTCAGGTGACGGTCCACGCCGACAACTCCATCACGGTCGTCGACAACGGGCGGGGCATCCCCGTCGACGAGCATCCCATCAAGAAGATCCCGACGCTCGAGGTCGTTATGACGATCCTGCATGCCGGCGGCAAGTTCGATAACTCGGCCTACAAGGTCTCGGGCGGCCTGCACGGCGTGGGCATCTCCGTCGTCAACGCGCTGTCCAAGCGCGTGGTCGTGCAAGTGCGCCGTGATGGCAACGTCTACGAGATGGAGTTCTCGCGCGGCAAGACCGTCAAGAAGATGGAGGTCGTGGGCACCTCGGATTCGACGGGTACCACCGTCAACTTCTGGCCCGACGACGAGATCTTCGAGACCTGTGTCTACGATTTCGATACGCTGCACAACCGTCTGCAGGAGACGGCGTTCCTCAATAAGAATCTAAAGATTGTGCTGACCGACGAGCGCGAGGCGACTCCCCACGTGGAGGAGTTCTGCTACGAGGGCGGCATCATCGACTTCGTTAAGTTCCTCAACGACGGCAAAGACGTCCCCGAGGCCTTTAAGGAGCCCATCTATATCGAGGGTAAATCGGATCCGGATGCGCCCGTGACCAAGATGGGCGAGGTCGAGGTGTCCCTGCAGTGGAATGCCGGCTATGGCGAGAACGTCATGTCGTTTGCCAACGACATCTACACCCCCGAGGGCGGCATGCATCTCGAGGGCTTCCGCACCGCCCTCACCCGCGTGATTAACGATTACGCCCGCAAGCAGAACCTGCTCAAGGAGAAGGACGCCAACCTGAGCGGTGACGACGTGCGCGAGGGCCTTTCGGCCGTCATCTCGGTCAAGCTGCCCGATCCGCAGTTTGAGGGTCAGACCAAGGCCAAGCTTGGCAGCTCCTACATGCGCGCGCTCACGCTCAAGATCGTGACCGATGGACTGACCGATTATCTGGAGGAGCACCCCAAGCCCGCCCGCGAGATCGTCAAGAAGGCCCAGCAGGCATGCAAGGCCCGCAACGCCGCCCGCAAGGCGCGCGAGGCGACCCGCCGCAAGAGCCTGCTCGAGACGGCGTCGCTGCCCGGCAAGCTCGCCGACTGCTCGGTGCGCGATGCCGAGCTGACCGAGCTCTTTATCGTAGAGGGCGACTCGGCAGGCGGTTCGGCCAAGGACGGCCGTCGCCGAGACATCCAGGCGATTCTGCCCCTGCGCGGCAAGATTTTGAACGTCGAGCGCGTGGGTGACCACCGCGCGTTCTCGAGCGACACCATCCAATCCCTGATCACCGCGATCGGCTGCGGCGTCACGACGAGCGCCGGCGACGGTGGCGACTTCGATATCAGCAAGGCGCGCTACCACAAGATCATCATCATGACCGATGCAGACGTTGACGGTGCGCATATCCGCATCCTGCTGCTGACGTTCTTCTACAAGTACATGCGCCCGCTGATCGATGCCGGCTATGTCTATGTTGCCTGCCCGCCCATCTTTGGCATTAAGGTACGCAACAAGATCCATTACGTGTATCCCAACGGCCGCCAGCCCGAAGACGAGATTCTGCGCGACACCATTCAGAGCCTGGGCCTGAACCCCGACGACAACGACGAGGGCGGCAAAGCCAAGGACGGCAAGATCACCAAGAAGCGCAAGGGCTATACCGTTCAGCGCTACAAGGGCCTGGGCGAGATGGACCCCAAGCAGCTTGCCTCGACGACGATGGACCCCAAGACCCGTATCCTGCAGCGCGTGTCGATCGAGGACGCCGTGGTGGCGGACCGCGCCGTGCGCGAGCTCATGGGTTCCGAGGTCGGCTATCGCCGCGAGTACATTGAAAAGCATGCGCATGATGCTCGGTTCCTTGACGCTTAAGAGGAGGTAACGTGGCAGACGATATCATCAACAACGAGGGTGTGGACGAGGCCGGCGACGCCGGCATGCCCGATGATCTGAAGCGCCTGCTCGCCCGCGCTGAGCAGGGCGAGGACGGCGATCCGAATTCCTATAACCCCGACGCCGAGGATGAAGAGGATGAGGATGACGACGCTGAGCTCGAGGAGAGCTTCGGTGCGGTCGACCGCGGCGCCTCGGCCGGCGAGGATATCAACGGCGGTCAGCTCCAGATTTCGGAGTTCGGCCGCGAGATGAAGCAGTCGTTCATCGAGTACTCGATGTCGGTCATCACGGCGCGCGCCCTGCCGGACGTGCGCGACGGCCTAAAGCCGGTGCACCGCCGCATCCTGTACGCCATGAACGAGAGCGGCATCTACCCCAACCGCCCGCATAAGAAGTCGGCCTGGACGGTCGGCGAAGTTATCGGCAAGTACCATCCGCACGGTGACTCCGCGGTTTACGAGGCCATGGTTCGTCTGGCGCAGTGGTTCTCCATGCGCACACCGCTCATCGATGGCCACGGCAACTTCGGCAACATCGATGGCGACGGCGCGGCGGCCATGCGTTATACCGAGAGCCGCCTGGCAAAGCCTGCCATGGAGCTGCTGCGCGACCTGCAAAAGGATACCGTCGACTGGCAGCCCAACTACGACGAGTCGCTCGCCGAGCCCGTGGCGCTGCCCGCACGCTTTCCCAACCTGCTGGTCAACGGTAGTCAGGGCATCGCCGTCGGCATGGCCACCAATATCGCCCCGCATAACCTCACCGAGGCGATCGAGGCCACCTGCTACCTGATCGACAATCCCGACGCCACCGTCGACGAGCTTATGCAGATCATGCCTGGTCCGGACTTCCCCACCGGCGCCATCATCATGGGCAGCGCCGGCATTAGGCAGAGCTATGAGACCGGTCGCGGCTCCATTACCGTGCGTGCCAAGGCTCACGTGGAATCCACCAAGACCGGTCGCAGCCGCCTGGTCTTTACCGAGATCCCTTACATGGTCAACAAGGGCACCCTGCAGGAGAAGATCGCCCAGCTCGTGAACGACAAGCGCATCGAGGGCATCTCGGACATGCGCGACGAGTCCAACCAAAAGGGCATCCGTCTGGTCATCGAGCTCAAGAAGGGCGTCATTCCGCAGGTCGTGCTCAACAACCTGTATAAGTACACCTCGCTGCAGACGACTTTTGGCGCCAACAACTTGGCGCTCGTCAATGGCGTTCCCAAATGCCTGAGCCTGCGCGAGATGCTGCAGCACTACATCGACCACCAGGTCGACGTCGTCACCCGCCGCACTCGCTTTGACCTTAAGAAGGCCCAGGCGCGTGCCCATATCCTCGAGGGCTACTTGATGGCTCTCGACCATATCGACGAGGTCATCAGCATTATCCGTTCCTCGCAGACCGACTCCGAGGCAAGCGGCCGCCTGATCGAGCGCTTTGGCTTTACGCCCGAGCAGACCACGGCCATCCTCGAGATGAAGCTGCGCCGCCTGACTGGCCTGGAGCGCGACAAGATCCAGGAAGAGCTGGACGGTCTGCGCCGCGCCATTGCCTACTACGAGGACCTGCTGGCGCATGAGGAGAAGATCCTGGGCGTCATCAAGGAGGAGATGCGTGAGATTTCGAAAAAGTTCGGCGACAAACGCCGCACCGAGATCAGCCATGTCGAAAAGGATCTGGATGTCGAGGACCTCATCGCCGACGAGGACATGGTCGTGACCATCACCCACACCGGCTACGTGAAGCGCATCCCGGTGGCTGCCTACCGCGCCCAGAAGCGCGGCGGCAAGGGCGTGTCGGGCGTCAACCTTAAAGAGGACGACGTCATCGACGAGATGTTTATCGCATCCACGCACGAGTACGTGCTGTTCTTCTCGAGCAAGGGCAAGGTCTACCGCCTGAAGGTACACGAGCTGCCGGTGGGTACGCGCCAGGCGCGTGGCACCGCGATCGTCAACCTGCTGCCCTTTGAGGAAGGCGAGAAGATCGCGAGCGTCATCAGCTGCCGCGAGTTCCCCGCCGACGAGTACCTGATGTTTGCCACCAAGAGCGGCATGGTCAAGAAGACCGTGATGAGCGCTTACGACCGCAGCCGCCGTGATGGCCTGATCGCCATCAATCTGAGAGACGACGACGCGCTGCTCGCCGTGCGCCGTGTGCGCGAGGGCGACAAGATCATCCTGGCCACCACTGCGGGCAAGGCGATCATGTTCCCCGAGGACCAGGTTCGCGCCACGGGACGCGACACCAGCGGCGTTCGCGGTATTAGCATGAAGGACGGCGTGAGCGTTTTGGGTATGGAGGTTACCAACGGCAACGGCGACCTGTTTGTCATCACCGAGCGCGGCTACGGCAAGCGCACGCCGGTCGCGGATTACCCGGAGCAGAACCGCGGCGGTCAGGGCGTCTATACCATCCAGATGACCGAGCGTAAGGGTAACCTCGCGGCCATGAAGACGGTGGGCCCGCAGCACGAGTTGTTCATCGTGACGGAAGGTGCAACGGTCATTCGCGTCAAGACCGACGAGATCAGCCAGACCGGCCGCGCCACCCAGGGCGTCAAGATGATGTCCGTCGACGACAACGACCGCGTATGCGCTGTCGCCCGCATGACGGCAGCCAAGGAAAAGCCCGAAGGCGAAGGTGCCGAGGCCGCAGCCGACACCGACGACGCCCCAGTCGACCTGGGCGACGGCAACGACATGCCAGAGGATCTCCTAGACGAGTAAGAGAAACTAGCTGGTAGAAAATTTCAGACCCCATATATCGGCGGTCGGCGCACTGCGCGCCGACCGCTTTTTTGACAATCTTGAACCTCGCGTCGGCCCCGGCTGCCCGGCGGCATGCGAAGTCGATCGCGAGTTCCGCACGAGCCGGAGAGCACTTAATGTGCTCTCCGTGCGAG
>CAUFXK010000043.1 GCA_959596495.1 uncultured Collinsella sp.
TGGCTATCGACGATCCACTTGGCAATGGCAAGCCCCAGACCCGAGCCCTGCGCGCCGGCATCGCGTGCGTTGTCGGCGCGGTAGAACCGTTCAAACGCGTGAGCTGCGGATTCCTGGTTCATGCCGATGCCCTCGTCCTCAACGCTTATGTCGACCGTGCCCGCGCCCGCATCCGGTGCTACGCCAAACGAGATGGGCGTGCCCGCGTCCGAATACTTGGCGGCGTTTTGCACGATCACGCGCAGAGCCTGCTTCACGAGCGCCACGTCGACGGGCGCGTCGCAGCGCGGGTCGCTGGCAAGCAAGGCGTCAAAAGCCAGCCGATACGTGTGCTCGGCATCGATCATCTGTGACTCCTCGCATACCTCGCCGACCAGTGCGGCCAGGTTGGTATTCGCACGCCGCAGGACCGTGCGCCCGGCATCGCCGCGCGCCAAAAACAGCAGCTGCTCCACGAGCTCCTGCATATGCTCGCTTTCGGCCTTGAGGGACGCGATGGATTCCGCCAGCACGTCCGGGTCATCTTTGCCCCAGCGGTCGAGCATGTTCACGTAGCCCTGAATCACCGCGATGGGCGTTCGTAGCTCGTGGCTCGCGTCGTTGACAAAGCGCATCTGCTGCAGCTTTGCCTCTTGCATCTGGCGCAGCAGGCGGTTAAGCGCGACCTCGATGCTCGCCAGGTCGGCGTCGCCGGTGGTGACGCTCGGCGAGTCGACGCTTGCGCGCTCGATGGCCTGCTCCAGCGTTTCCATCTTGCCGCCGGAGAGCTGCATACGGCTGAGCTCGTCTACGCGCAGGGCCAGGTCGTTGAGCGGTGCCATGGTGCGGCGCACGCGGCGGGCGCCGCCGAGCATGTTGAGCACGCTGATGACCTGCCCACCTGCAACGACAAGATAGAGGGGCCACAGCGCGATGAGGTCCTGCGCGAGGGGGAAGGTCTTGGTGGTGCGCGCAAGCTCGACGGTATAGGTGAGCGTGGCGGGGTCCCAGCCGTGCGCGGGCGTCAGCGACATGCCGTGGACGGCGGCACCGGGGATCCATCCCGCGGTAAACGCGCCGTCGGGCAGCGTCTGGTTGTATCCATAGACAAGGATCGCCGCCACAATCACTACTAGCAGCAGGTCGAGCCAAACATAGCTCATCAGGCGGCGCCACATATAGCTCCAGTTGATGGCGCGGGCGATGGAGGTGACGCGCTTGGCCTCGGCGTTACGCGCGGCAGACATAGCCCACCCCGCGCACGGTCTGGATGATGCGGGCGCCGCCGGCGTCCTCGATCTTGGCGCGTAGATGCGCGATGTGCACGTCGACGTTGTTGGTGTCGCCCATGTATTCGTAGCCCAGCGCTTCGTGCGCGATGCGTTCGCGCGTGAGCACGGTCTCGGCATGCGCCATAAGCAGGGCGAGGACATCGAACTCGCGGGCCGTGAGCGCAATGGGCGAGCCGCCGACCGTGACTTCGCGGCGGTCGGGGTCGAGCGCAACCGAGCCCACGGCGAGCGTGGCGGGGGAGAGCGAGGCGGAAACCTGGGTCGAGTCACTGACCGGGGGCATCGCAGTGGCGCCGACACCCGTGCCGCCTGCCGCGCCCGTCCCGATGCCGCCAACGCCCGAAGCCGCCCGCACGGCCTCCGAGCGCTTCAACGCCACGCGGATCCGTGCGAACAGCTCCTCAATCGCAAACGGCTTGGTCAGGTAATCGTCGGCGCCGGCATCGAGCCCGGCCACCTTGTCCATCACGGCATCGCGCGCGGTGACCATTATCACCGGCACATCCTTGTGCTTGCGGACGCGCCGCAGGACCTCCATGCCGTTGAGCTGCGGCAACAGCACATCGAGCAGAATAAGATCGTAGTTGCGCTCCAGCGCCAGGTCCACGGCGGTGCGGCCATCGGCGGCGTGTTCCACCTGGTAGCCCTCGTGCTCCAGCTCGAGCGTCACAAAGCGGGCGATTTTCTCCTCGTCCTCTACGATCAGGATCCGTGCCATGCGTGCCCCCGTCTGCGATTACTTGTCGTCGTTCAGATTTTGCTTGATGTCGTCCGCGGCATCGGCGGCGTGATTCATAAGGTTGTTGATGCTGCCGGGCACGTCGCCGTCGCTGTCGATGCGGTAGCGCATGCCAAAGAACAGGCCGATCAGCATCAGCCATATCGTGGCGCCCCAGGCAAACAGGGCGATGATGGGGATCAGGATGGGGATGTTGAGGATGATTGCATCGCGGCGCGTGGCGATAAACTTGGTGTCCAGGCTCAGGCGGAAGAGCTTTTTGAGGTACTCCCACACGCTGTCCATCTTCTTGG
The DNA here is from genome assembly GCA_959596495.1 of uncultured Collinsella sp. Taxonomy (GTDB): domain Bacteria; phylum Actinomycetota; class Coriobacteriia; order Coriobacteriales; family Coriobacteriaceae; genus Collinsella. The sequence goes on from CAUFXK010000043.1 coordinate 2,304, forward strand.
AGAAGTCGGTCTTTTCGCTCGACTTCTCGTAGGCGGCCTGCGCGGCGACCATCTCGGCCGAGGGTTCGTCGACCGGCGCGGACTCGGTGGCGGCGTGCGCCGACGTGGTCTGGGTCTTGCCTTGCGACTCGAGCCAAATGATGGCGTCCAAAACGTTGCCGTCGGCGGCGTCGAGCGCGGCTTTGGCATCGGTGTAGCTCACGTTGCACTTGGTGCGGATGGTTTCAACTTTTTCGAGGTCGTCCATGACCTGTCCTTTCGTTCGATGGGCGCGACGCCGGGCGATCTGCCCGGGCGCGAGCGTTGCGTTCGGCGGCCTGCGTTGCGCGGCGCCGCCCCGCCCTTGGTCGAACTCTATAGTGCAGGTTATAGATTAAGCGATTCTTGAGCCAAGATTAACGTTGGATGAGTTTTTGGGTAGCGGTGGGAAAAGTATTAGACCTCGATAGCGGGGGATGTGGTGCCGGTGCAAAACGGCGTCAAAGGTTGGTCGAGCAGGCGGTTTCTCCATTGATGTCCGCACAGCATGTGACACTTACCCTGCCGCCCCGCTCTGCCGCGGCGGCATGCGTCTGAACAACGACCCTCTAAGGAGTTCGATACCGATGAGTGACAACGCAAAGCATCTCGCAAAGAAGTGCGTAAAGGACGCGGGGCCGTGCCTCGCGCTGTGCGTAGCCGGCGCAGCGGTCGCGCTGCTGGCTGTTCTGGGGCCGTTCGACGTGCTCCGAAGTGCCAGCTTTCTGCATGTTTGCATGGCTCTTGCCGGCGCCACGATGACCGGCGGCGTGCTCGATCTGATCTTTTGGGTGTTTGACCCGTTTGGATGTAAGAGCGAGGGGTAGGTCCCAAAGGATGGAAGGGCTGGAACGGTTGACTTGGTGATCGTGCAGAATGTGGGCTAGCGACTTACAGGGAAGTGGTGATCCGATGACGGTCTATGTGACGGGCGATATTCACGGCGGCGTCGACATGCAAAAGCTTCGCGACTGGGATCTTGGGGATGGTCTGACAAGTGACGACTATCTCATCATCGCGGGCGACTTTGGCTTTCCGTGGGATTTCTCTGCCGAGGAATGTGCCGACATCGCCTGGCTGGAGTCGCGCCCCTATACCGTGCTGTTTGTCGACGGCAACCACGAGCGTTTCGATCACTGGTCGGAGCGCCCCATGGAGCTGTGGCACGGCGGCCTGACGCAGCGTCTGTCGGACACCTCGCCCATCCGACGCCTGACGCGCGGTGAGGTTTTTGAGCTCGACGGCTCAACGATCTTTACCATGGGCGGCGCCACGAGCGTGGATAAGGAATACCGCATTCCGTATTCCAGCTGGTGGCCGCAGGAGCTGCCGGACGAGCGCAACTTTGAGGAGGCGCGGGCAAAGCTCGACAGCGTGGGTTGGAAGGTCGACTATGCGATCACCCATACCTGCTCCACGCGCATGCTTTCGCCCACGCTTTATCCAGCGTCCGGCTGGAATTGCCCCTCCGTTGATCGGCTTACGGCATTTTTCGATGAGCTGGAAGACCGCTTGGACTACAAGCGCTGGTACTACGGGCATTTTCATCGGGATACCAACCCGGCCGAGCGTCACACCGTGCTCTACGACTGCATCGTTCGCTTGGGCGACGAACTCCAGCCCTGGGATGTTGCGTAGAGGCGGGGTGGCTGGCTACTCGACCGTTACAGTGATGTTCTCCCGATGCGCGCGGATGACGTCCCAGCTAAAGTGCTCGACCAGCTGCTCGGCGGTACGCGGCGTGGTGTCCGGCGCGATGCCTGTTTGCCCGGCGAGCCATCCCAACAGTGCCTCGGGTGTGCCAAAGCGGGTGCGGAGCTCGCCCAGGTCCAGATCGCGATCGCGCTTGGAAAGGCGGCGGCCGTCCGGTGACATGAGCAGCGGAATGTGCGCGTAGTGCGGCGTGGGCAGTCCCAGCAGATGTTGCAGATAGATCTGGCGCGGCGTGGAACCAAGCAGGTCGCATCCGCGTACGATCTCGGTGACGCCCATGGCGGCGTCGTCGACCACCACGGCCAGCTGATAGGCAAACACGCCGTCGCTGCGGCGCACCAAAAAGTCACCGCACTCGGTGGCGAGTGCTTCGCATTGGGCTCCGTACGTGCGGTCCACGAATTCGATCACGTCGCTGGCGAGGTCGTCGACGGTGGGCACGCGCAGGCGCGTGGCCGGAGCACGCAGGGCACTGCGGCGGGTGATTTCATCAGCAGAAAGACCTCTGCAGGCGCCGCGGTAGATGGGCGTGCCGTCGCTGGCGTGCGGCGCGCTCGCGGCGTGGAGTTCGGCACGCGTGCAAAAACAGGGATAGGTGAGGCCGGCGTCTTGCAGCTGGCGCAGGGCGTCCTCGTACAGATCCAGGCGATCGTGCTGGTAGTAGGGGCCTTCGTCCCACTCGAGCCCCAGCCAGGTCAGATCGTCAATCAGTTGAGCGGCAAGTTCCGGGCGCTTGCAGCGATCGTCCAGGTCCTCGATGCGCAGCACGATGCTGCCGCCCTGGCTGCGGGCCGAAAGCCACGAGCACAGGCAGCTGAACACGTTGCCCAGGTGCATGCGGCCCGAGGGCGACGGGGCGAAACGGCCCACGACGGGCGCGGGGGCGGAGGCGGGTGGCGTCGCTGGCGCGTCCGCGGCGGGCGTTGCTATGTTGCGTGTTTTGATATCCATGCGGACGAGTATAGCGCGGGGCTTGGCAGGGAAGGCGTTGCCGCGCTCACAAGTTGGCGGCGGTGCGCATTGCGCACGGTGGGTTTGCGGCTCAAGGTCTCGATCGCTGCGTACCGACTTAGCCTCACAAACGACAGAAACCCCGGCAGCTCTTCGCAACTGCCGGGGTTTCCGCGGAAAAGGGGGACATGATCCTCGAGCGAACGGCAAAGGGGCAAACCGTTTTCGCTCAACTGCTTTATGCCCCTCGGCTGGCGGCTCAATCAGCGCGTGCCGCACCCACACAAAGCCGCTACACCTGTGACAGAGCTGTGAAGTGGTATCTATTGCTGGCGCAGGCCATGCCAAGGAGTGTCCCAGATTGCCGGCAGATAAGGAACGTCCCCAGGTGCCGGCCGCGGGCGTGACTTTCGTCCCGTTTGATACTCCGCTGGCCTAGATGTTCGTCATGTGCGCCCGTAAACGTGGGACAATGGCGTTGCTGGTATCACAGACAAAGGATGTGCCTATGAACGCCCCCGTTGCCAAAACCTGTCGGCAGCGCCGCCCGTTTGCGCGATTTGCTTCCGTCTGCGCACTCGTCGCGCTTGCATTGCTGCTACTGCCCGCCGCCGCACACGCCGACGGTTATTCCATGACCCAAACCTACATCAGCGCCACGGTCGAAGCCGACGGATCGCTGACCGTTGTCGAGGGACGCCAGTTTGATTTCGACGACGACATCAACGGCGTGTTTTGGGAGATCAATACGGGCTCCAACCAGCAGGGTGGCTCGGCGGCCGTCGACGTGCTGAGTGTCGAGGAAGAGGACACCGCGTTTAACAAAGTCGATAGCGCGAACAAGGGTGACTCTGGCGTCTATACGGTCGAGCAGACCGGTGACGGCGTAAAGATTAAGGTATTCAGTCCTCACGAGAGCGGCGACAGCGCGACCTATTACGTGAGCTATACCATGACCGGTGCGGTTATGAACTGGGCCGATACCGCCGAGCTCTACTGGAAGTTTGTGGGCGACGGCTGGTCTGCGGATTCCGACGATGTCGAGATGGAAGTGCGCTTCGCAAATGCCGCTGCCGGGACGGCGGCCGTCAAGGGCGATAACTTCCGCGCATGGGGCCACGGTCCGCTGACGGGCGACGTGTCACTCGATGAGGACGAACCCATGGTCACCTATACCATTCCCTGCGTGCATCAGGGCGAATTCGCCGAGGCACGCATCGCCTTCCCTAGCGACTGGGTGCCGCAGCTTGCCGCTTCGGGCGAAGAGCGCATGTCAACGATCCTGAGCGAAGAGAAGGAATGGGCCGACGAAGCTAACGCCCGCCGCGCTCACGCTCGCATGATTGCCAATGCACTTGCCGTGCTAAGTGTTGTTGCGGCGGTGGCCTTTACCGGCACAATCGTTATGCTCAAGCTGCGCAAGCCCAAGCCCAAGCCGTTTTTCCAGGACGAATATTTCCGCGATGTGCCTTCGGCCGACCATCCCGCCGTGCTTTCGGCTCTCATGAGCTGGAACGAGGTGCCCGATCAGGCATATATCGCCACGCTCATGAAGCTCACTGACGACCGTGTGATCAAGCTGGAGCAGGCGACCGTGACCAAGGCCAAGAAGGGTCCGTTGGGGCGTGAAAAAGAAGAGCAGACGTATCGCGTGACGGTGAGTGATGCGGGCTGGAAGTCGGCCAAGAGCATTGACCACATGGTGCTCAAGGTCTTCTTTGCCGGTACTAAGCCTGACGAGAACGGCGATCGCTCGCGCACGTTCGACGAGCTGCAGCACTACGTCAAGCAGCACGCTACACCCGTGGGCGACAAGCTCGAGGACTATCAGAACACCGTTAAGGGCAAGCTGGCCGATAGCGAGTACGTTGCCTCAGACGGCATTGTTGCAATGGTGTTTTGCCTGGTTCTTGGTATCCTGATTGCCTTTGTTCCCGTGGGATCCATCTTCTTTACCGATGGCGCACAGGCGAACATTATCGCCGCGGTTATCTCAGTGCCGATTGTGCTGGTGGGTATTGGCGTGGGCCTTACGTTCCGCCGCTTTACGCCGGAGGGCGCCGAGGTGGCGGCTCGCTGCAAGGCGCTCAAGCATTGGCTCGAGGATTTCACACGCCTAAAGGAAGCCGTCCCGGGCGATCTGGTGCTGTGGAACAAGCTGCTGGTGATGGGCGTTGCCCTGGGCGTTTCGAAAGAAGCGCTGCGACAGCTGGCCGAGGCCGTGCCGCCCGAGGTGCGCGAGGCCGACGGTTTCTACGACAATTACCCCTGCTACTGGTGGTACTACCATCACTACGGTACCGAGTCGCCGCTCGATTCGTTCGATGATGTGTATCACGAGAGCATCCGTGAGCTGGCTTCGAGTTCCGATAGCTCGAGCGGCGGCGGAGGCGGCGGCTTCTCTGGCGGCGGCGGAGGCGGCGTTGGCGGAGGCGGCGGCGGAACGTTCTAGCGCGCTCTGATTTTTGGGATGGATCTTCTCCGGCGACTGCCGACGAATCCATCCCATTTTTATGCGCTACCTACGAAGACTGTCCCCAACGACTAGTCACTGGGAACGTTCCTAAATGACTAGGTATGGCTGCTGGGTTTAGGCTGTTAGATCGAGTTCGTAGAGGAAGCTTTCGCGCGGCATGTCGTGACGGCGCTCTTCGCGGTTGGCGCGGTGCGCGGCCGTGCGCTTAAAGCCGTGCAGCTCGTAGAACTTCCACGAGCAGTTGGAGTCGGTGTACAGGTGCGCCCTCGTTGCTCCAAGCGAGGACAGGTGCGAGACCGCGGCATCGAGCAGAACCGTGCCAACGCCCAGGCCATGGACATCGCGATCCACGGCAAGCAGCGTGACCTCGTTGTCGTGCGGCAACGGGCTGCTCTCGAGCAGGCGGTTGTTGGTTCGGATGGTTGCGCGCACAAACGAGAGATACTCGGCGCACGCATCGGGCTCTAGCTCACGCATCTGCGATAGCAGCGCGCGTTCGGTATCCATCCAATGCTCGTTGATAGTGGCGCCGGAGCTCTGTCCCGCACGCGCGAGCGAAATGCCACGCGCCTGACCGTCGATTACGGCAACCTGTGAAAACGTCGACGACGAAAGGCAATAGGCGAGGTCGCACGCGGCCTCAAGGCGGCTGTACTCATCGTTATCCGAATTGTTATGCCAAAGCTGCTGCAGAATCAGCGCGATGGCGTCGAAGTCTTCGGTATCAAACGGTCGGTAGAGAACCCGCGAGACCATGGTGCCTCTTTCTTTTGCGGATGCATATCGAGCACAGTTCTACCACGCCATTGGCATCTAATTATGGTGCCCCTGTGTTCCATGAACTCACCGTGCCCGGTGCCATGCCCATCCCCTCCGCTCGCAAACTTTTTCTGCACATGCGCCCGTTGCGGGGTGCATCGATGCGCTCGATGCGCTACATTAAATCAGTATTTTCAATGCCGCTGCGCGAGCGCTGCAGATCGACGTATCACCGACTCACAGAGCACGGCGGCGTACCAGACAGGAGGACTGCATGGGATCTGATGTGAAGATCGCACGCGCGTTGATCTCGGTTACCGATAAGACGGGCGTCGTCGATTTCGCACGGACGCTGGTTGACGACTTTGGCGTCGAGATCATCTCTACGGGCGGCACGGCTCGTGCCATCGAGGACGCGGGCATTCCCGTAACCCCCATCGAGGAGTTCACGGGCTATCCCGAGATGATGGACGGCCGCGTTAAGACCCTGCACCCCAAGGTTCACGGTGCGCTGCTGGCCCGCCGCGATTCCGAGCAGCACATGCAGGAGGCCGCTGAGCACGGCATTAAGCTGATCGACCTGGTCGTCGTCAACCTGTACGAGTTCGAGAAGACCGTTGCCAACCCCGAGGTCACCTTTGCGGACGCCATCGAGCACATCGACATCGGTGGCCCCTCCATGCTGCGCTCTGCTGCCAAGAACGCCGCGAGCGTTACCGTCATCTCCGACCCGGCCGACTATGATGCCGTCCTGGCCGAGATGCACGAGACCGGTGGCTGCACCACGCTTTCCACCCGTCGTCGCCTGCAGGTGAAGGTCTACCAGACCACCGCCGCCTACGACACGGCCATCTCCCGCTGGCTCGCCGCCCAGGCAAGCGACGTGGCGGACACCTCTGCCAAGCTCGAGATTTCGTTGGAGAAGGTCGACGACCTGCGCTATGGCGAGAATCCTCAGCAGAAGGCTACGGTCTACCGCTTTGCCGAGGGCTGCGAGAACACCGCGAGCTCGCAGTTCCCGCTCGTTGGCTCCGAGCAGATCCAGGGCAAGCCGCTCAGCTACAACAACTATCTGGATGCCGACGCTGCCTGGAACCTGGTCCGCGAGTTCGACGAGCCGGCCTGCGTAATCCTCAAGCACCAGAACCCCTGCGGTTCCGCCGTTGCCGAGGACATCACGGCCGCCTACGACCGCGCCTTCGCCTGCGATCCCAAGAGCGCCTTTGGCGGCATCATCGCCTGCAACCGCGAGGTTCCCTATGAGCTAGTCGAGCACTTTGCCGATCAGAACAAGCAGTTCGTCGAGGTCATCATCGCCCCGAGCTACACTGCCGAGGCGCTCGAGCGCATGGCCAAGCGCCCCAACCTGCGCGTGTTGGCGACCGGCGGCGTGGACCACGGCGCCCAGGTGGAGCTGCGCTCCATCGACGGCGGCATGCTGGTACAGGAGGTCGACCACGTGACCGAGGACCCCGCGACCTTTACGTTCCCCACCGACCGCAAGCCCACCGACGCCGAGATGGCCGAGCTCGAGTTTGCCTGGAAGGCCTGCAAGGGCGTCAAGTCTAACGCCATCCTGGTCTCCAAGGGCAAGGCCGGCATTGGCATGGGCCCCGGTCAGCCCAACCGCGTTGACTCCGCACTGCTGGCCTGCGAGCGTGCCGAGGACTTCTGCGAGCGTGAGGGCGTGGAGAAGGGCGGCTTTGCCTGCGCAAGCGACGCATTCTTCCCGTTCCGCGACAACGTCGACGTGCTTGCCGCGCACGGCGTGACCTGCATCATCCAGCCCGGCGGCTCCAAGCGCGATGACGAGAGCATTCAGGCCTGCAACGAGCACAATATTGCTATGGTCTTTACCGGCGCCCGCCACTTTAGGCACTAAGTTCCGCCCTGGGACAAAATAATCTCTGCAAAAGACGGCTGCTCCGTTTGGAGGGCCGTCTTTTTGGTATAAGAGGACGGAATGACTAACACGAAAGGTACAACCATGCCCCAGATTGATGATGCCGAGCTGTTTGGCAATGCCGAGGATCAGCGTGCGTACGAGGACTTTTGCGCCAATCAGGAGGCGGTCGAGAAGTTTACGCTCGACAAGCCCGCGCTTGTCTGCCGTTGGCGCATGTCCAATAAAAAGGTGCTCATGCTCAACCGCCACATTCGCGCGCTGTCCGAGCGCCTGGTGCAGGGCGAGCCGCTTACCCATAACATGCTCAGCTGGGCCAAGCAGCACGTTGAGTGGTCGCTTGCCGAGGGCGATTACACCGCGCGCGACGGCGTGCTCATGCTGGTGATCGACGTTAACGGTAATGCCGCCATGACGGTGGGGGAGTACGAGCCGCTGGCCGACACGTCGGCCAAGGCGCTGCGTGCCCGTTCTGCCGAGGCTCGCTCCGAAGCCGACGAGACCGGCGTGGCGCCCGAGCTGCTCGCCGCCGTCAACAACGGCGAGCTTGCCTTTGTGGCGCCGGCGGACGAGTGCCTGTGCGGCACGGCGACGCTCATCGAGCAGCTCGCCCAGACCAAGGGCATCCCGGTCACGCGCGTAGATATTCCCGCACAGCTCAAGGGCGCCTTGTTCCTGGTGAGCGACGAGCACGGCGTGGTCCCCGCAACCGAGACGGACGCCGCCGAGGCCGACGCCGCCACGGTCGCCTTCTTCGCCGAAGGCTACGAAAAGCTTCGTGCCCGCCGCTCCTAATCTCAAGGCGGGGTGAGCTTACTGAAGCGAGCGAGCGCGTTCGATGACGTAGGCGAGCGACAGCTGCTCCATCTCCGGGGCACATTTGTAGCTCAGTCCGGTGAGAGCTGTCACCTTATCGAGGCGATATCGAATCGTGTTCGGGTGCTGGTTAGTCTGCTTGGCGGTTTGCTCGATACGTCGGTCGTTCTCGATGAATGCGGCGAGCGTGGATTCCAGTTCGCTGCCATGCTCACTGTCGTGCTCGCGTATCGGCGAGAGAATCGCCTCCGAAAACGATCGCATCTCCGGGGTTTCCGCAAAAGGCATCACGGTTCTCAGGATGCCGAGCTGCGTATAGCGGACGGGACCCTCGGCTCGTTGACAGGATAGGCGCTGTGCGTAAATCGCCTGCGAGATCGCCTGCGCCACCGCCTCGTCTCCAAACAGAATATCGCTGATGCCGAGCCCTTCCGCTCCACCATCGATACCGCTAGCCTCGATGAGTTCCGTGAGCGCCTGCACGATTCGCTCCACATCGAGCGTCTGCTCCGAGTCGCTTGTCGCAACGAATAACAGACCTCCGTCATAGGGTGCCAGCATGTTGTGGCATCCGGCGAGGGTCGATTTTGCACAGAGACGTTCGATTTGCAAAAACGTACGCGGGTCGAGGGGCTCTGCAAACGATGCGAACAGGGCGACCGCTTCGTCCAGAAATGACGGGTTGAGGCTTCGGATGCGTCGGCAGATGGACTCGGGCGATACGTCTGTCCTCAGGGCATCGATCTCGCGCTGTGCGAAGTCGATGGACGCGAGCTGCTCGATATGCCGTTTGACCTCATAGATGACGCTGTCAAAGAACAGTGAGTCGTCGGTCGTGAGAAAGACCGGGTAGTGCCGCGCGTTGGCGTAGCGGATGGCTTGGTCGGGAATCGGGATGTGCAGGACGTTTTTGATGATGAGACCGCTCGTTCCCTTGGCGACGAGGTATTTCACGGCTTCAGTGATGAGGTACGGGTCGTCCTTCGCATAGAGGAAAGTGCTGAGGATGATCTCGTCTGAGCTGAAGTTGACGCGCTGGTACTTGTTCTTGAGGCCGGGCATGAGTTCATAATCGAGGATCCCGACGCCAGAGACGGCACGCGAGACGCCATCGCTGCCGGCGATTAGACGGACTGACCTCTCATATTCCCGTGAGAAGTCCGAGATGGTGTATAGCATCAGCATCACCTTGTAAATAATTACAATAAGTACCTGTATAAATAGGATAATCGCACATCCGTATGCCTTTGATGCGATAAATAGTTCAAATACCTGCTGATAGAACGAAAAATCAGATCGAGAATCGTTGTAGATTCCAACAAGAAATGATCCTTGGCGGCATCGTTACTAAACCGTACAGTGAAGCAACGTAAAGCTTTCGCTGAGAGGAGCGATGATGGGGCAGATGGTGGTGCTTTCGGCCGAGGAAGTTTCTAAGGTGCTGACGATTGAGGATGCAATCGCTGCCGTGGAGGAGGCATATCGCCAGAAGGCAACGGGCAAGGGTGTTGCGTGGCCGATGGTATATGAGCAGTTCGAACCCGGCGTGGCCGATATGGATATCCGCTCGGGCGAGTTAGCGGGAAGCGGCCTCTTCGGTCTCAAGCTCACTGCTTGGTTCTCTCAGAATCCCAAAAAGGGGCTGCCCGAGATCTTTGGCACCACGCTGCTGTGCGACAACGCGACGGGAGAGCCGTTGGCGCTGCTCAATGCCTCCGCCGTCACTGGACTTCGCACCGGTGCCGCCGCTGCGCTCGGTGCCAAGTGGCTGGCTCGGGCGGATGCGTCCAAACTGCTTGTTGCGGGTGCCGGCCATATGAGCACCTATATGGTGGCGGGCGTGCTCGCCGCCTGTCCCAAAGTGAGTGAGGTCAAGGTGTGGGAGCCGGTTTCCGATGCCGCGCCCGAGGCCCGCGTCGAGCGCATGCGAGACGAGGTCGCCCATATCTTGGGCGCCTGCGAGCATGTTCGCGAGGCATCTACCTATTCCATCGAGGCGACGGCCGACGGCCAAGGTGCCGCGGCAGAGGCCGACATCATCGTGACGATCACGCCGGCGACCAAGCCCATCATCCCCGATGCATGGGTGCGCCCCGGTACGCATATCTCCTGCGTCGGTGCCGACATGTCCGGCAAGCAGGAGCTCGCCTCGGCGCTTGTCACCCGTGCCGCTGTTTACGTCGACGACCGCGAGCAATCGGTCGCGTCCGGTGAGCTGGAGATTCCGGTTGCCGAGGGTGTCATCACGCCCGAGGACATTAGAGCGGAGCTCGGCGAAGTCATCGCCGGCACGGCTACGGGGCGTTCGGATGACGAGCAAGTGACGGTGTTCGATACGTCGGGCATCGCCGTTCAGGACCTTTCGGCATCGAAAATCGCCTACGACCGCGCCATCGAGGCGGGGCTGGGCACCGTGGTGGAACTGTAAGAAAGTCAAGGAAAGGAAACGACAATGCAGATCAAGGATTTCGCCGTCGAGCAGTGGATGAACGAGTGGGAGACCAAGTGCACCCACAACGTTGCGGAGACGTGCGTCTACTCCCTCACGCTCGACCAGCTGTTCGAGCTTACGAATACCGACAAGAAGGCGTGGCTCGATAACCTGTGCTCGCGCCGATTCACCTACGGAGACATCGAGGGACAGCCCGGCTTCCTCGAGGGGGTCGCGCGTCTCTATAAGACGGTCGAGCCCGGGCATATCGTGCCCACGCACGGCGCGACCGGTGCCAACTCCCTGGTTATTTCCACGCTCGTCGAACCGGGCGATCACGTAGTTTCCGTCAAGCCCACCTACCAGCAGCTTTACTCGATTCCCGAGATGTGCGGTGCGAAGGTCGATATCCTTCAGCTCGATCGCAAGAACGGCTACCACGTCGACGTCGACGCGCTCGATGCCCTGGTGACCGACGATACCAAGCTCATCTGCATCAATAACCCGGACAACCCCACGGGCGCCCTGCTCGACACCGATACGCTCAAGGCGATTGTCGAGGTCGCACGCAAACACGACGCGTGGGTACTCTGCGACGAGGTCTACCGTCTGCTTACTCAGACGGATGAGTACTCCGAGTCCGTGATCGACCTGTACGACAAGGCCATCGTCACCGCATCCATGTCCAAGGTCTGGTCGTTCGCCGGCCTGCGTCTGGGCTGGGCGGTCACCAAGAGCCCGGAGCTCCGTCGCGCGCTGCTCTCGCATCGTGACTACAACCTGATTTCCGCCGGCATATTCAGCGAGACGGTGGCGGAGCTGATTCTGGGCAACGCTTCCGTGATCCTTGAGCGCAGCCGTCGCATCGTCCGTCAGAACCTTGCTGTTCTGGAGAAGTGGGTCGAGAGCGAGCCGCACCTGTCGTTCGTTAAGCCCGAGGCGGGTACCACCGCGCTCGTGTATTACGACTACGACATCGACTCCAGGACGTTCTGCATCGACATGATTAAGAAGTCCGGCGCGCTCGTCACCCCGGGCGATTGCTTCGAGGAGCCCAAGAGCATGCGCATCGGCTATGCATACTCCGATAACACCGACGACCTGCAGAAGGGCCTGGATGCCATCTCCGCGTACATGCGTACGCTCGAGTAGAGGCTCGAGATCGAAGTGATGGGGCCGATCGGCTCGGACCCGAGGGCCCCTATTTTCTCTCAAGGCTACCGAACACTTTTGTCATATTAGGTGCCCACGGGGTCGTATCGCTGCGACGCCGTGGGCATAATGGTGTGGAAGGTGCAAGTTACGCGAAATGGGAGGACACATGGCGCTGATCTATATCGTTGAGGACGACGAGCCCATTCGTCGCGAGCTTGCCGACATCCTTGCCCGTGCCGGTTTTGAGGTCGAGGCCTGCGAATCGTTTGAGCATGTCTCGCGCGATATTCTCGCCGCCGCGCCCGACCTGGTGCTGCTCGACCTCACGCTTCCCGTCAAGGACGGCCAGCATATCTGCCATGAGGTTCGCCGCGAATCCGAGGTTCCCATCATCGTCCTCACGTCGCGCGCGACCGAGATCGACGAGGTCATGGCCATGACGCTCGGCGCGGACGACTTTGTTCCCAAGCCCTATAGCGCGCGCGTGCTCGTGGCGCGCATCAATGCCTTGCTGCGTCGCACCGCGGCGGCGGGCGAGCGCAGCACACTTGTCCACAAGGGCCTGGAGCTCGATCTCGCTCGCTCCATGGTCATCAACATGCAAACCGGCACCAGTACCGAGCTCACCAAAAACGAGCTGCGTATCCTCTCGCTGCTTCTGAGCCGCGCGGGCAAGATCGTTTCGCGCTCGGCCATCATGCAGGACCTGTGGGACTCCGACGCCTTCGTGGACGACAATACGCTCACCGTCAACATCAACCGCCTGCGCACCACGCTCGAAAAAATCGGCATCAAGGGGTATTTGACCACGCATCGCGGCCAAGGCTATTCGGTCTAGGGGCCGGCTATGTCGTTTGCCAAATTCTTCAAAGATGCGCTGCTTCCCGTCGCCGTGTGGACGTGCGGCGTGCTGCTGAGCTGCTTTGTGCTGACGGTCGCCGGCGCACCCGTTTCTATCGTGGTCGTGGCGGTCGGCGTGTCCTATATCTTTGGTATGCTCGGCATCGTGATCGAGTACGCGCGCCGTCGTCGTTTTCTGCGCCAGCTGGAGCGTGCGGCAGAGGAGCTCGAGAGTCCCGCATGGGTGCAGGAGATGGTGCAATGTCCGACCTATGCCGAGGGCGAGCTCGAGTACGAGGTCTTGCGCCGGGTGGGCAAGGCGGCATGCGATGAGGTGGCGGAAGGCCGGCGCCAGACCGATGACTACCGCGACTATATCGAGAGCTGGGTCCACGAGGCCAAGCTGCCCCTGGCGGCGGCTCACCTGATTTTGGAAAACCTGGACAGCAGCGAAGACGACCTGTCGCGCGTGGATGACCTGGGTCGCGAGCTGGCTCGCGTGGAGCGCTATATCGATCAAGCGCTGTATTACGCGCGCTCGGAAGTCGTGGAGCGCGACTACTTGATTCGCCGCTGGGATCTCAAGACCCTGGTGACGGGCGCGATTAAGGCCAACGCGCGCGAGCTCATCGCGGCGCACGTGGCCCCGGTGTGCGAGAACCTCGACTTTGAGGTCTTTACCGACGAGAAGTGGCTCGAGTTTAT
>CAUFXK010000044.1 GCA_959596495.1 uncultured Collinsella sp.
CGATATTGCACGACTTATAGGCGGCGATCCCGCCGGTAATGCCCAGCAGGATCGTATTTCCCTCAAGTTGTATTGAATTGTTGGGTGCCGCCATCGTTTAAGCTTCCTTGCTCGGGAGCACCAGGAGGCGGTGGCAGTACGGGCAGTGCGTAATCTCGCTACCGTCGTGGTTCAGGTCGCTCATGGACGATGCCTGCAGCGCGGTGTGACAGACCGTGGGGATGTTGCCCTGGATGGTCTCGACGGCCAGGCCGCGGAACTGCTTGAGCAGACGCTCGTAGTCGGTGAGCACGTCGGCCGGCAGCGTGGCAGCAAGCGCGGTGCGCTCTTTAGTGGCGGCGTCAATCTGAGCCTGAAGGTCGGCAGCCTTGGCGCGGGCGGCCTTGGTATCGGCCTTCACGCCCTCCTCGAACTTGGCGATGATTGCCTGCGCGCGGGCCTCGCGCTCGAGCGCCTCCTTATGGGCGACAACGACGTCCTTGCGGGTGTGCTCAATCTTGTCCAGACGCTTGGCCAGGGTGGCGAGCTCGTTCTCCAGGTCCTGAACCTCGCGGTAGTCGGAGCCGTCGACATGGCGCTTCTTGGCAGCCTCGATGGCGTTGTTGGTCTGAATCTCGGTGGTGTTGAGATCGTCGAGCTCAATGTCCAGATCCTTGCGCTGGGCGTAGAGCTTGGTCATCTCGGACTTGAGCTTCACATAGGTCTTGCGCTTGGAAGCGAGCTCCTTGAGCTCCGGCATATTGGCAAGTTCGCTCTTGTTGCGGGCGAGCTCCAAATCGATCTGTTGCAGCTTGAGTAGCGTAGCGCCGGCGCTCATAAGTTCTCTCCTTTTGTCACAGTCCACCATTGGCAAGGGTTCAGTATTTTAATCGCATGACGGGGGTCGACCCCGGCGTCAACTGCAGAGTTCATCAATATATCAACGAACGGCTCCTCAGAGCGGTCGTGGCCGAGCAAGATCACCGACAGCCCGCGCAAGGCAAGGTCTTGCGCCACGTGGTAGCCCGCCTCGCCCGTCACGACAACATCTGCGCCTGCGGCGATGGCGAGCTCTCCAAAGTCGCCCAGGGAGCCGCCCAAAATAGCGACGGTTCGGCACGCGTGCTCGGCTTCGCCCCACACACGCGGGTCGCTGCCAAATGCCGTGGCGGCACGGGCGGCGAGATCGCGCAGGCTACAGGGGTTGTTGAGGGTCGCGAGTGCACCCAGGCCGGTGGACTCGGGGTCGTCCACGTGCTCCAGTGAGCTCACGGGTGCGGCACCCAGCAGCTCGCTCAGGCAGACGCGGGCTTCGTGCGAGCGGTCCAGGTTGGTGTGGAGCGAAATGATGCTCACGCCGCAACGCGCTGCCTCGTAGAGTGCCGCGCTGCACTGGGGGCGTGCGGCATCAGCTGGGCAAAACGCCTCGGGCGCCTTGATGTATATGGGATGATGCGTCAGCAGAACGTTGGCACCGGCTTCTTGTGCACGGCGAACATTTGCCTCGGTGGCATCGAGCGCGCAGGCAACGCCGGTAATCTCGGCAGCGGGATCGCCAACGGAGAGACCTACGTGATCCCAGCCCTCGGCGTCCGCCTTGGGGTAGCGCGCCAGCAGCGCACGTTCAAACTCGGCGACGATCATGCGGCACCCACGATCGAGAGCAGCGTCTGGGCAAAGTCGTCCAGGTCGGCAGGGTTCACACGGTCATCAAACGAGATACGCAGAGCGCCCAATGCCTGCTCGCGACCAATGCCCATGGCGCTGAGAACATGGCTCGGGTCCATGCTGCCGCTCGAGCAGGCAGAACCGGCCGATACCTCAAAGCCGGCGGCGTCGAGCTTGATGATGAGCTCCTCGGAGTCCATGCCGTCAATGTAGATCGATACCATGCCGGGCAGACGGTCGGCATGCGCATAGTCGCCCATGGTGGCGTGAATGCGCGGATGGGCCGTAAGCTTGGCGTAGAGCTTGTCGGAAAGGGCTTGCAGCTTCTCGCGCTCCTCGGCCACATGGAGCGTCAGCGTGCGGGCGGCAGCGGCAAAGGCGAGCTGCGTGCGCAGATCCTGCGTGCCGGCGCGACGTCCGGCTTCCTGTCCGCCGCCAAAGATGCGCGGGCGCAGCGGCGTGCGGTTCTTAAGGTAGAGCGCGCCGGATGCCACGGGGCCACCGATCTTGTGCGCAGCAACGGTCATGGCGTCAACTCCCAGCTCGGTAACATCGAGCGGAATATGCAGATACCCCTGGATGGCATCGGTGTGGAACAGGGCGCCCACGGTATGCGCGGCCGCGGCAAGCTCGCGGATGGGCTGCACCACGCCGGTCTCGTTGTTGGCAACCATGATGCTCACGAGCGCCACGTCGTCGCCTAGTAGCTCGACAAGCGTGGCAGGCTCAATGTAGCCCATGCGGCAGGGCTGCACCAGGTCGACTCTAAAGCCTGCGGCACGCAGCAGCGGCAGGTTGTCCAGAATCGAATCGTGCTCGATGGCAGATACGATCACGCGGTTACGCTTACGGTCGCGCTGACGTGCACCCTCGGCAAGACCGAGTAGCGCCAGCTGGTTGGCTTCGGTGCCGCCGTTGGTCAGAACAATCTCAGACGGGCGAACGCGCGCGCCAAAGCTGCGGGCGATCTCGCGACGTGCAACCTCCAGACGCGCGGCAGCCTTGCGGCCGAGCGAGTGCAGCGAGTTGGGGTTGACGCCGGCAAGCTCGCTGTCGTCGTACTCGCGCTGCGCAAGGAGCGCCTCGGCGCGCATGGGCGTCGAGGCGGCATAGTCAAGATTCACGGGTATGCGGTTTTGACCTGCGGTCATAAGGGTTTATGCCTCCTGTGCAGCCTCGTTGCCCAGCTTCTGCAGCAGCGCAACCTCGGCGGCGGGATCTTCGGACTTAAATACGGCGGAACCGGCCACCAGGACATTTGCGCCGGCCTTGACGACCTCGGCGATGTTTTTGGAAGAGATGCCGCCGTCGACCTCGATCATGGGCGACACGCCATGTCGCTCGCACATGGCCGTAAGCTCGTGCAGTTTGGCGATTGTACCAGGGATAAAGCTCTGGCCGCCAAAGCCAGGGTTCACGCTCATCAGCAGCACCATGTCGACAACGTCGATGATGCTCTCGAGCACGCACACGGGGGTGGCGGGGTTGAGCACCACGCCGGCCTTGACGCCGCGCTGCTGCAGATGCGTGAGCGTGCGGTGCAGGTGCGTGGAAGCCTCGTAGTGCACGGTGATCATGTCGGCACCGGCGTCGGCATACCAATCGACCGTCTCGTCGGGGTTCGACACCATGAGGTGCGCGTCGACCGGTACATCGGTGGAGCGCTTGACGGCCTTAAGGATGTCAACGCCAAAGGTGAGGTTGCCGGTAAAGTGACCGTCCATAACGTCAAAGTGTACGTAGTCGGCACCGGCGATCTTGTCGAGCTCGCCCTTGAGGTTGGCCATGTCGGCCGAAAGGACGGACGGAGCGATTTTGATGGAACCCATGGTAGTAGCCTTTCTGCGCTAGTCGGTGAGTCCGTAGAACTCTTGAGAAGGGACGCGATCGGTAAGAATCTCGAGCGCCCTATCCAAAGTAACACCGTTGTAGAGCGTTTGCTCCACGGCAAAGGTGAGCGGAATGTCTGCGCCCAGCGAACGGGCAAGCTCGCTGACGCTGCGGGCCGCGACGGCGCCCTCGACCACCATATGCGTGCGCGTCTGATACTCGTCGAGCGACACGCCGTGGGCAAACTCGTAGCCAAAGGTGCGGTTGCGCGAGTGCTCCGAGGTGCAGGTGGCAATGAGGTCGCCCATGCCGGCAAGTCCCATGCAGGTCATAGCTTGACCGCCGCGGGCGTGCACCAGACGGCTGATCTCTGCCAGGCCGCGCGTCATGATGAGGGCAAGCGTGTTGTCGCCCGCACCGGTACCGGCGGAGATGCCGCATACGATGGCGATGACATTTTTCATGGCGCCGCAGACCTCGACACCGGTCATGTCTTGCGACAGATAAATACGGAAGGCCGTGGATAGGAGCAGGTCCTTAAAGGTCTCCCCTATCTGCGGATCTTTGCTGGCGATGACGGCGGCAGAAAGACCGCCGCGGCAGATCTCCTCGGCATGGTTGGGACCCGAGAGCGCCGCCACGCGCGCCTCGTTGCCGATCTCGCTGGCGATGACCTCGCTCATGAGCAGGCCGGACTCGGGCTCAATGCCCTTGGTGAGGCAGAGCACCGGGGTATCGGCGGCGATAAAGGGCGCTGCCCGATGGCACACGTCGCGCAAGTGCGTGGAGGGCACGGCAAAGATGATCGCATCGGCACCGTCGAGCGCCTGGGCGAGCTCGGTCGTTGCTACCACGTTGTCCGGCAGCTCGTAGCCCACAAGGTAGCGGGGGTTGCGGTGCTCACCGTTAATGCCGGCGGCCGTCTGCTCGCTATGGGCCCACATGGTTACGCGCACGGCTCGCGCGGCGGCAAGGCCGGCGACGGCGGTTCCCCACGAGCCAGAGCCAATCAGCGCAACATTCATGACTCTCTCCTACTTATCGTCGGGCTCGGTGACGCGCTTGGTAAACGAGAGCTTGGACTCCTTACCGGTCATGAGCTTTTTGATGTTCGCGCGATGGGCCCACACCACGGTGATGCCGATTATCGCCATGCAGAACTTGAGGCCCAGGCTGCTGTACGGAAAGACCGCGCAAGCAGCGATGGGAAGACCGATGGCCGCGGCAAGCGAGCCCACCGACACAAACTTGGTGATGGCGACGGCCACGATAAACATGCCCAGCAGCGACAGGCCAATTGGCCAATACCAGGCGAGGATGACGCCCAGGCCAACTGCGATTCCCTTGCCGCCATGGAAATTGAGGTAGGGCGAGAAGATGTGGCCCCACACCGCTGCCAGGCAGATGACGCCGAGCATCCAGTCGCCGGGGGCTCCGGGCGCCATGATGTTCGGCGGAAATCCATAGCCCACGCTCGCGATGAGCGGACGGGCGATGACAACGCAGATGGCGCCCTTAAGGCAGTCGAGCAGCAGCGTGAGCGCGGCCACCTTGGGGCCGGCCACGCGCAGCGCGTTGGTGGTGCCGATGTTGCCGGAGCCCGCCTTGCGAATGTCCGTGTGGTTGAACACGCGGCCCAAGATCAGGCCAAACGGAATCGCTCCGATAAAGAACGAGACCACGGCGCAGATGGCGGTCAGCAGAATCGGATTATGCATCCTTTTGCTCCTTCTTCCTAAAGAAGAGTCGAATGGGCGTGCCGGCAAAGTCGAAGGTCGAGCGCATGCGGTTCTCCACATAGCGCTGGTAGGTGTCGTTGACCAAGTCGCTGTGGTTGACGAAGAACGTGAACGTCGGCGGGTTGACGCCCGTCTGGGTCACGTAGTGCATGCGCAGGCGGCGCTTGCCGTCCACCACGGTATGACCGAACTCGCGCAGATCGGTGAGGAACGTGTTGAGGCGCGAGGTGCTAATCTTCTGCGAGCGCGTCTTTTCGGCGGCGTCGACCATCGCCCAGATCTTCTCGACGCTGCGGCCGGTGAGGGCAGAGATGCGCAGGTACTGGGCCCAGGGAGCCATGACGCCCAGACGGCGGTCGATGGTCTCCATGCAGGCCTCGCGCTTGCGGTCATCGTCGAGCAGGTCCCACTTGTTGAGCAGCACAACGATGGCGCATCCGCGCTCGATGGCAAGACCCATGACCTTCTGGTCCTGTTCGGTAACGCCAACGGAGGCGTCGACGACGAGCAGCGCCACGTCGGCGCGGTCGATGGCGCGCAGGCCGCGAACCATGGAGTAGTACTCGATGTTCTCGTACACGGTGCTCTTCTTACGGATGCCCGCGGTGTCGACCATTCGGTAGTGCTTGCCGTTGCGCTCCACGACGGTGTCGATGGCGTCGCGCGTCGTGCCGGCAATGTTGGACACGATAGAGCGGTCGGCGCCCAGGATGCGGTTGAACAGCGAGGACTTACCGGCGTTGGGGCGGCCGATGATGGCCACGTTCAGCGCATCGGGGAACTCATCGGCGACCTCGTCCTCTTCCTCGGGAAGCAGGGCCACGATGTCGTCGAGCAGGTCGCCCGTGCCGTGGCCGTGCAGGGCCGAGAGCGGCGTGGGCTCGCCGATACCGAGCGAATAGAACTCCCAGATGCTGTCGTTCTCTCGATCGGGGTTGTCGAGCTTGTTCACCAGCAGAAAGACCGGCTTGTCGCAGCGCTTGAGCATGCGAGCGACCGACTCGTCCTCCTCGGTGACGCCGGTGCGGCCGTCGACCACAAACAGGATGACGGCGGCTTCCTCGGCGGCGGCGAGGGCCTGGTCGCGAATGGACGTGGCGAAGACGTCATCGCTCTTGAGCGGTTCGATGCCGCCCGTGTCGACGATGGTGAACTCGCGGCCGTTCCAATCGGCCGTGTGGTACGAGCGGTCGCGCGTGACGCCGCGGGACTCATGGACGATGGCGTCCGAGGTCTGGGCCAGGCGGTTAACGAGCGTGGACTTGCCCACGTTGGGGCGTCCGACGACGGCGACGAT
Organism: uncultured Collinsella sp.; assembly: GCA_959596495.1. Classification (GTDB taxonomy): domain Bacteria; phylum Actinomycetota; class Coriobacteriia; order Coriobacteriales; family Coriobacteriaceae; genus Collinsella. The sequence continues at coordinate 6,514 of CAUFXK010000044.1, forward strand.
AGGTTTCATCTGCACTCCTTTAATGGGTAGGGTCAGTGGAAGTGTTAGAGTCGGCAGGCACAATGCCAAGGATGTGCTCCAGGGTATCGAGCAGCTCATGCGGCATGGTCGACACCACATGAACCTCGGCGCCGCGACTGGTAAGGCTTGCGAGTAAATCGTCACGATGATACTCGTCAAGCGTCATGCCGTCAGCGTTGAACATGAGCTTAGGCACAAAGAGCATAACCCCCGAGAGGTCCTGCGGCAGCTGTTCCAGAATGTCGCAGGCGACGATGAGGCCGGTCACGTCCACGTTGCCGCCAAAGTAGCGATTCTTGATGGCCGTGACGGTGCCGGCGAGCCCCTGCGGCGATTCCACGAAACGTGCCACGGTGTCGCGTGCGCTGGCGCCCGAGAGGCACAGCAGGTGCTGGCTGCGAGTGGCGATGGCCTCGCGGACGCGGGCCAGTCGTTCGGCATCGGCGGCGAGCACATCGTCCGTCTCGTCTAGGTATGAGCGGATCATGCCGATACCGTCGTAGTACTGCGGATAGCCGTCGTAAAAGTCCGCCTCGGGCGGATCGATGCCGGCGTCCAGGTAGAACTCGTCGCTCATCTGGAAGGTGTGGCGGCCAAAACGTTCGAAGGCGCGGTCCTGGTAGGGACGGATCATGGCAATGGTCTCGCGCGCGAGCTCGGGTTTGTCGCTGTAGGACCAGCTAAAGCGGTTTTGGTGCTTGGTAAAACCGAGCGGCACAATGCCCAGGCTTGTGATTTGCTCGTGCTCCTCGCAAAAGCGCAGGGTCTTTTCCAGCTCCTCGCCGTCGTTCATGCCGGGGCACAACACAATCTGCGCGTGGATCTCGATGCCGGCGGCCATGATGGCCTCGAGTACGTCCATGCCGCGCTGGGCGTTGCGGCCCATCATACGACGGCGGACGTCGGGGCTCACGGCATGGACCGACACGTTCATAGGGCTCATGTTGCGTTGGATGACGTTTTGCACGTCCTCGTCGGTGAGGTTCGTGAGCGTGACGAAGTTGCCCTGCAAAAAGCTCAGGCGGTAGTCGTCATCGCGAATATAGAGCGTTGAGCGGCCGCCCTTGGGGAGCATCGTCATAAAGCAGAACACGCAGGCGTTCACGCAGGTGCGCATGCCATCGAAGATGGGGCCATCGAACTCAAGGCCCCAGTCCTCTCCCGGGAAGCGGTCGAGCTCGACGGGGGTGACGGTGTTGTCGCGCGGGTCGAAAACCTCGAGGTCGACGGTATCATCGTCGGCCTCCCAGAGCCACACAACCATGTCGGTAAGCTGCTCACCGTTGACCGTGAGCACGCGCATGCCCGGCTCGATACCCACATCCCATGCGGGCGATTCGGGACGCACGTTCTTAACGAGCGCGCCCTCACCCGGCTCGGGGTCGCGGCTGCGCCCGTAATCGGCCACCTCGGCGGCGTATGCGGGTACGGTCTGGTCCATGATTAGCGGCAAAGCTCCTTGATGCGCGCGACGGCGCGTTCGATGTGTTCTTGCGGTGTGGAAGCGCCGGCGGTGATACCGATGTGGCGCGCGCCGGCAAACCATGCGGCCTCGAGCTCGCTTGCCTCCTCGATATGATGCGTGTGCTCGCAGGCGTCTGCGCAGATCTGCGCCAGGCGGCGGGTGTTGCCGGAGTTCTTGCCGCCCACGACGACCATGCAGTCGCAGCGGTTGGCAAGTGCGGCGGCGGCCTGCTGGCGCTCGCTCGTGGCGGCGCAGATGGTGTTGATCACGCGCAGTTCCTGCACACGCGGGGTGATGGCAGCTACGACGTCGGCGAGGTTCTGTGCGGTCTGGGTAGTCTGTACAACGAGGCCCACCTTGCCCTTGAGCGGCAGCGCGTCCGCATCGGCGGCACAGCTTACGACCTGCGCATCATCGCCGGCGTGGCCCAGGATGCCCTCGACTTCGGGGTGGCCCGGCTCGCCCACGACCACCACGTGATAGCCCTCTCGTACCAGGCGTTCCGCCGCCATGTGGACCTTTTTCACGTAGGGGCAGGTGGCGTCGACCACGGTAAGACCGCGATCGTGAGCCGCCTCGATCACCTGCGGCACCACGCCGTGGGCGCGGATGATTACGGTGCCCGATGCCGCGTCGTTCAGGGTCTCGGCCAAGCCAATGCCGGCCTCGGCGAGCTCGCGCACGACGATGGGGTTATGGATGAGCGGGCCCAGGGTGTGGACCTGAGCGCTCTCCCCTGCCTGCGGCGCGGCGGCCAGCGCCATGTCGAGCGCGCGCTGCACGCCGTAGCAGGTGCCGGCATGGGCTGCGATCTCGATGGTGGGCGCGCCGCCCTGGTCGGACGCGGTCGCGGTGGTGCCCATAACGTTCTCGTCCATGGCTAGAACCTGCCCGGATGCTCGGCGCACAGCTCGTCTCGCATGGCGTAGACGCGGTTCATGGCCTCGGACTCAAACCAGGCCAGACGCTCCGTGCGCTTAAGCCCGGCTGGCGCGTCGGAAAGCGAGATGGCCTTGCCGGCGCGGATCCAGCACTTCTTGGGGCGCATGATCTTTTTGCCCGCAGGCGTGATGTCGGACCAGCCACAGATGGCGAGCGGGTTCACGGGTGCCTTGCCCATCTGGGCGATGAGCGCAAAGCCGCCGTGGACCTCGGGTTTGATCTCGCGCGAGCGGATGCGCGTACCCTCGGGGAAGATCAGGACGTCCTCGCCGCGCTGCAGCGCATGCTGGGCGGCACGCAGGCACTTCATATCGGCAGTACCACGCTCCACGGGGATGCCACCAACGCGGCTAAAGGCCCAGCGTACGATCTTGCTCTTGGCAAACTCGGACTTAAAAATGGGGCGAATGCGGCGGCCGCCAAAGAACAGCGCCGTCTCTACAGCCAAAAGCTCGGCCATCGAGGTGTGGTTGCAGATGACCACGCTGCCGCGGCCTTCCTGGCGCTCAAACAGCAGATCGGCGTCCTCTACCTTCCAGCGCCACATGAGCTTGGAGAAGGCCCAAAGGATTGCCATGACCACGAAGACGGTGCCGCGGATGAGCACGGGGAACTCGGCATAAGGGGCGTTGTAGTAATCCTCGGGCGTCTGCTTAAACAGGCGCATGGGCTACCTCCTTTGGTTGATGAGGTCCTCGATAATGTGGACGACCTCGTCTATGGTGTGTGCGGTGGAGTCGACGTGCACGGCGTCCTCGGCGGGCACGAGCGGCGCCACCTCGCGGCTGCTGTCGAGCTTGTCGCGCTGCTTGAGGGCATCGAGGGTCTCGTCGACTTCGGCCTCGAGCTGCTCGCTGGTGAGCGGCTGGGCGTCGTTTTGGTGGCGCTGCAGCACGCGGCGACGGGCGCGCTCGCGCGGGTCGGCGGTCAGGAACACCTTGACCTGCGCGTTGGGGAACACGACGGTTCCGATGTCGCGACCCTCGGCCACGATGTCGCGATCCTCGGCGGCGCGGCGCTGATGGACGAGCATGGCCGCGCGCACGCCCGGGTAGGCCGAGACCTTGGACACGTTGGCGTCGACCTGCGGGGTGCGGATGGCAGCCGAGGCGTCCTGGCCATCAATGGTCAGACGTGTGTCCTCGCCGGTGCCGTTGGTAAAGCGGATTTCGATCTGCTCGGCGAGGGCGTCGATGGCAGCCTCGTCGTCCAGGTCGATGCCGCGGTCGAGCGCGGCGAAGGTGACGGCGCGATACATGGCGCCCGTATCGAGCTTGTTAAAGCCCAGCTGGCGGGCGATCTCCTTGGCGATGGTGGACTTGCCGGAACCGGCGGGGCCGTCGATGGCGACGATCATGCAATGCTTCCTTTCGGTGGTTGACGTGCTGGTATGGGACGCGGGCGCTGCGGCTTGGCGGTCTGCCTAGCCGGTGTAGCGCTCGCGGTAGGTGTTGCGCTTGGGCGCGGAGCCGTGGCTGCCGTGGTGACGCGTGCGTGCCGCGGGCGTGCCCTGGGGCTTGCCGCTGTCGCGCTTGGAGCTGGCCTGCTTAGGCGGGATGCCGCCGGCCTTGAGGATTTGCACCTCGCGGTCGGTGAGCTCGCGCCACGAGCCCTTGGCCACATCCTTGAGCTCCAGGCCGGCAAAGTTGCTGCGATGCAGGCGGATCACCGGGTGGTGGATCTTGCCCAGCATGCGCTTGACCTGGTTCTTACGACCCTCGCGGATGATGACCTCCACGGCGGTGGTGCCGGGCTTGACGCCCTGCGGAGCCACGGCCTCGGCTTCGCGAGCGGTGATGACGCGGCAGATTGCCGGCTGGCATAGGCCGTCGTCGAGCTCGATGCCACGACGCAGCGGCGTGAGGTCGCGGTCGGACAGTTCGCCGTCCACGAGTGCCTGGTAGGTCTTGTAGACGTGTTTGCTCGGGTGCAGCAGGTCCTGCGACAGGTCGCCGTCGGTGGTAAAGAGCAAAAGGCCCGTGGTGTCGCGGTCCAGGCGGCCCACCGGGAACAGGCCCGGAAATCGGTCGCGGGGAACCAGGTCCGCCACACAGGGACGCTCCTGCGGGTCGCTCATGGTGGTGAGATAGCCGGTCGGCTTGTAGAGCATCAGGTACACGGCGCCCTGGTCGAGCTTAACGGGCATGCCGTCGACCTCGATATGATCGCGGTCGACATCGACCTTGGTGCCCAACTCGGTCGCGACCTCGCCGTTAACCGTCACTCGGCCGGCGGTCATCAGGTCCTCCGACCCGCGGCGGCTCGCCACGCCTGCGCGCGCCAAAAAGCGCTGCAGGCGCATGGTGTGCGGATAGACGGGCTGGGCGTCGGACTTGTGCACATCCGCGTTGGGCGCCGCAGCGCCGGTGCGCATCTCCCCTGTCTCGTTAGTCTTCGTCATGCGTATCCTCCGCAGTGTCGTCGGTGGACAGCGTTTCCTCGCCGCCGACTGCCTCGACATCATCAATATCGGTATCGAGCAGCTCACGTTCTTCGTCCAGGTCCTCGGCCTGCTCCTCGAGCGTGGACTGAATGCTGCGGCCGCTCAGGCGCTCGCGTATAAACTGGCGCGACTGCTCGTCGGGGGCAAACTGCTCCAGATCGGGCAGGTCGCGGGTGGAGCGCAGACCGAATTTTTCCAAGAAGGCGTTGGTCGTGCCGTAGATGATGGCCTGACCGCGCTCGGGGTCGCGGCCGAACTCGCGCACCAGGCCCTTGTCCACGAGCGACGCAATAACGCCGTCGGAGTTGACACCGCGGATGCCCTTGACCACCTCGCGCGTGACGGGCTGGTGGTAGGCGATAACGGCCAGGGTCTCGAGCGCCGCCTGCGACAGTTTTTGCGTGTCCCAGCTCAGCACATAGGCCTCGACCACATCGTGGTAGGCGGGGTGCGTGAACAGGCGCCAGCCACCGGCGACTTCGCGCAGCTGAAAGCCGCGGTTGGCCTCCTCATACTCAACTTTGAGCTCGGCCAAAAGCGACGCGCACTCGCCGGGGGCGATATCCAGCGCACCTGCCAGGGCGGGTGCGCTCACGGGGTCGCTCGACACCAGCAGCAGCGCCTCGAGGGCTCCTTTGAGGCTGTTGGCCTCCAGCGTGGAAAGGGTTGACATGGTTGCCGCTCCTATTCGGTGAGCTCGGGGCCCTCGCCGGGCACGTATGCCTCGGCCCCCTCGACTCGGTTGATGCCGATGGTTCCAAAGATCTCGTCCTGGCTCAGCATGAGCGAGCCGCGCTTGGCGAGTTCGAGCATGGCCAGGAAGGTGACGACGAGCTGCTCGGTGGTGGCGTCGCCGTCCAACAGCTCGCGGAAGGTGCAGGTTTGATGCGCTATGGTAAAGCGGTCGACCGAGGCCACCGTCAGGTCGAGCGGCACGCGATGCGGTGCCACGTGCTCGGCCTCCAGCAGGAAGGTCTGGCGCTTACCGTCCAGGTCGGCGCAGATGACGGCCAGGCCGCGCAGCGTGATGCCGGCCAGGTAGTCGGGCATAAGGCCCAAAAACTCGGGGTCGGGGCCGGCCACGCGCGGATGCATGCGGCTCTCGGCCTGCATGCGCGCGCCAAGGGCTGCCGCCGCGCCCTTAAACTGCTTGTAGGCGATCAGGCGCTGGATCAAGACCTCGCGCAGGGCATCGCCGTCAAGCGTGCTGAGCTCCTCAAGGTCTTCGTCGAACTCGTCATCGTCGTCATCGACTTTGCGCGGGGCCTCCTGCGGCACCAGAGAGGCGGCCTTGATGTCCAAAAGGGTTGCCGCGACCAGCAAAAAGTCGCTCGCCACGTCCAGGTCCAGCGCCTCGATGCGCTCGGCCTCGGCAAGGTACTGCTCGGCCACCTCACTGATCGAGATGGCGCCGATATCTACTTTTTGGCGGGTTACCAGCTGCAGCAGCAGGTCGAACGGTCCGCTGTAGACCTGCGTCGACACGCGATACGACATCTTCGACCTCCTTTGACGGCGCCTTCGCGGCGCGGTTTGGGTGCATGTTGCGACCGTTTTACACGGTCGACCTGTAAGTTTACCTTAGATGCCGGCGATTGCGAAGTTGAGCAGCTGCTCAGCAAGCGGATACACGGTAACGTCGAAATAGCGGCCGATTACATCGATGCCGGTCCACATAGGCAGCAGGTATAGAACCAGGATGAGTATGGGCATAGCGTATTGCTGCAGACGGTAATAGTTGTTGAGCGCCGTGCCCTTGAGGAAGGGCACGATGATCGACGAGCCATCAAGCGGCGGAATCGGAATGAGGTTAAAGAACGCGAGCGACAGGTTGACCACGATAAACGTGGCGCCGAAGTTCATGATCTGCGACGCCACGGCAAAGGACATGCTGGCGTAGAGATTGCCGTACGTTGCGTGCATGAGGGCGGCCGCGAGGCATGCGAGTGCGATGTTCGACGCGGGGCCGGCCACGCTCACCAGGACCTCGTCGCGCTTGGGGTGCTTGAGGTTGTTGAGGTAGACGGGCACGGGCTTGGCAAAGGCGAACACCGGGCCACCGGCTGCGAGCATGAGCAGTGGCAGGATGATGGTGCCGAACGGGTCGATATGGTTGAGCGGGTTGAGTGACACGCGGCCGCGCGAACGGGCTGTCTTATCGCCGAGTGCCCAGGCCGCGGCGGCGTGCGCACTTTCGTGGATGACGATGCCCACGATGACGGCGACGGCGCTGGCGAGCAGGTTCATGATGTAGCTGCTGGACATGGCGCTCCCCTAGCGGACGCGGCGCGAGGCGCGCGTGAGCAGGTAGTCAGCTACAAACAGGATGACGGCCACGATGGCGTAATCCAAGCGGAAAACGCCGCCAAAGGGTGAGGTGATGACGCCGTAGCCGGCGATGGCGCTCGGCAGCGCGCGAGAAAGCTCAACGACAAAGCCGACAATCTGCAGTTTGGCGGTGAGGCCGCTAAAGCACAGCAGCACGGTCATCGCGCTCATAAAGATGCCGCAGATGCGACAGGCGATGGCGATGACGCTCATCGCCACGGCAGCGGCCTTACGAGAATTCACGCGCGGTCTCCTCTTCGATCTGGGTGGAAAGCTCCAACCATTCGTCCTCGAGCTTAGGTAGCTCTTGCTTAAGGCCGTTATATTCCCCCAGCGCGGCGTTGAACTTATCCTGATCGGCATAAAGCTCTTCGCTTGCCATCAATTCCATAAGCTCGTCATAGCGGGCGCGCTTTTTGTCGAGCTCCGTCTCGATCTTCTTAAGCTGGTTGCGCACGCCCTTGAGCTTTTTGTTGAGCGCAGCGCGGGCCTGGGCTTCGGCGCGCTTTTGCTCCTTGGTCTTTTTGCCCTCGGCAGGCTTAGGCGCCGCGGCGGGGGTGTCGGCCTGGGCGGCGCTGGCTTTGGTGGACTTGGCCGCGGCAGGTGCGCTATCCCCTGCCGCCTCGGCGGCGGCGCGGGCTGCGAGGTCCTCGCGCTTGTAGAGGTAGTAGTCGTAGTCGCCGTCATAGACTGTGACCTTGCCATCGCGGATGTCGATGATGCGATTGGCCACGGCGCGTACCAGGTGCTCATCGTGGCTGATCAGCACGATGGTACCGGGGAAGTTTTGCAGGGCGTTCTCGAGCATGTCCACCGAGTCGATGTCAAGGTGGTTGGTGGGCTCGTCCAGGCACAGGAGCGCCTCGGGGGCCACAAGCATCTTGGCGAGCGCCAGACGCGCCTTTTCGCCGCCGGAGAGGACGCGCACCTGCTTTTCGATGGAATCGTTGTCGCTAAACAGGAAGGCGCCCAGCAGGCTGCGCTGCTGCGGTACGGTCCACTTGGGCGTGACGGTGTCGATCTCTTGCAGGACGGTGTTGGACTCGGTCATGCCCTCGAGCGCATGCTGGGCATAGTAGGCGACGCCGACGTTGGTTCCCAGGTCGCGGGTGCCGGTGGTGGGCGGCTCCAGACCGGCGAGGATCTTCATGAGCGTGGACTTGCCGGCGCCGTTAGGGCCGACGAGTGCCACGTGCTCGCCGCGGTAGAGCTTGAGGTCGATGTCGCTGTAGATGTGCTTGTTGCCGTAGGACTTGGACACGCCCTCCAGGCCGACGACCATGTCGCCGGAGCGCGGCGGGTCAGGGAACTTAAAGTCGATGTGCTTGTGGCCCTCGGGCAGGATGACAAGTTCCTTTTTAATCTGCTCGATCTTGCGGATGCGCTCCTGGGCCTGGGCGGCCTTGGTGGGCTTGTAGCGGAACTTGTCGACGAAGACCTGCATGTGGGCGATGTCGCGCTCCTGGGCAGCACGCTTGGCGCGCATCTGCTCCAGGTTGTCCTCGCGCTGTTTAAGGTAGCTGCTGTAGTTGCCGGTGTAGGTGGTCACGCGGCGGTTCTCGAGCGCGGCCACGTGGTCGACGCAGGCGTCCATAAAGGCTCGGTCGTGGCTGACGATGAGGACGGCGCCGTCGTAGTTAGCGATAAAGCCGCGCAGCCATTGGACGCTTTCGAGGTCCAGGTGGTTGGTGGGCTCGTCTAGAAGCAGCAGGTCGGGGTGGCGCAGGAAGAGCTTGGCCAGCGCGATGCGCATCTGCCAGCCGCCCGAGAACTCGGAGCACGGGCGCTCAAAGTCGGTGACCTTAAAGCCCAGACCGGACAGGATCTTGCGCGCGTTGCTCTCGAGCTCGTAGCCGCCCAGGTGCTCAAAGCGGTCCTGGACCTGTCCGTACTCGTTGAGGAGCGCGTCGACATCCTTCCCCTGTTCGGAGAGCTCGGTGATCTGGGCCTGCAGCTCGTTGGCGCGCTCGCCCATGCGGCGAATTTCCTTGGCGGCCGCCATGACCTCGGCAAGGATGGTGGTGTCCTTGTGCTCCAGGTTGGTTTCCTGCTCTAGGTAGCCTACCTGGCAGTCCTTTGCGTACTGGATCTGGCCGGCGTCGGGGCTGTCGATGCCCATGATGATCTTGAGCATGGTGGTTTTGCCGGCGCCGTTGGGTCCCACGAGCGCAAAACGCTCGCCGGGGTTGATCTGGAAGGACGCGCCACTAAAGAGGACGCGCGCGCCGAAGCTTTTTTCGATCTTGTCGACCAGGAGGATCATGGTGCCGCCTTTGACCTTGTGTTCCTATAT
>CAUFXK010000045.1 GCA_959596495.1 uncultured Collinsella sp.
TTGCATCGATGCCCCCGCGCGGCTATGCGCAGGGCATGATTTCGAGCTATGCTCGCTATTTGGGGCTTAACCCGCGCGAGGTCGTCAACGCTTATTTTGATGACCTCATGGCATATGAACGCGAGACCTCGCAGCAGGGCGGTCGTTTTCAGGATGCTGCCGGCTACGTTAACTCGCGTTCGTCTGTCGATAACGGACGCTTTCTGATGGTTCAGGGTGGTCGCTCGACGCGGTACGGCCAGCGCCCTCCGCAGGCGGGCTATATCACCGAGACGGGCTCCAGCGAGGAGATTCGTTCTCAGCGAGATCGCTTTCGCAGTACGCCCATGCCTGATGACCGTGCGCTTCCCGCCGCTCGCGGGTTGAGTCGCGATCCCCGCGCCGGTTACGGCGACGGTGGCTACTCCGGTCGTGGTTATCGCGGAGTTTCTGCCGGGCGTTCCCACGGTGGTTACGCCGACGCCGATACCACGCAGGTGACGCCGCGCCTCCGTTCGCAATCGCAGCCTTACGGGCAGCGCTCTTCGGCGCCTCGCTCTGGCCAGCGTGGCTATCAGAACCGTGGCGAGCTTGCGCCGCGTTCTGGCCAGCGCGGCTCGCAGAGCCAAGGCGGCTATCGTGGTCGTCCCGATAGCGGTCGCGGCCGTATGCCGCAGGGGAATGGGCGAGGCGGCTCCAGTCGCGCACGCAGCGGCGGGCGCGTCTCCCAGAACAACGGACTCGATCCGCGCATCATCTACGCCGGCATCGGTGCCGTGGCGCTTTTGTTGATTCTGCTCATCGTGGTCCTCCTGCGTGGCTGTGGCTCTTCTGCACCCGAGTCGACGCCCGAGACGCCCGCGGCCACCAAGACGACGACCAAGAAGTCTTCCAAGAAGACCGAATCTGTTGACGAGGATGAAGGCACCGACGAGGCGACGGATTCTGCCGATTCCGATGCCGCCAAGGCGAACGCGAAAAAGAAAGAGGACGAGGTCATCAAGGTCAAGGTCTCCGTTGCCAAGGGCAAGACCGCCTGGATCGAGGTCAAGGTCGACGGTAAATCGGTCTTTGGCGCCCAGGCAACCGGTCCCTTTGAGCAGGAGTACACGCCCGAGTCCTCGATCGAGATCACCACGTCCAAGCCCTCCGATGTTACGGTTACCAAGAACGGTGAAAAGGTTCGCTACGACACCAAGACATCGGGCGTGGCGCGCGTGACCATTACCGTTCCCAAGAAGGAGACCACTGACTCCGAAGACGGCGAGAGTGCCGACGGCACCGATACTGCCGACGGCACCGACCCCCAGTCTACCGACGGCACCGACGCCCAATCTACCGACGGCACCGACACGGCATCCGACGGCCAGACTGCAAACGATTCAGATGACTATTCGTACGACAGCTACTAAGGCTCCCCGTACCGAAAGGAAGAACCATGGCTAAAGATTCCAGCTTCGACGTTGTGTCCGAGGTCAATATGCAGGAGGTCGATAACGCCTTCCAGCAGACCACCCGCGAGATCTCTCAGCGCTATGACCTCAAGGACTCCGGCGCCACCATCGAGCTTTCGAAGGGCGACAAGCTCTTTACGATCAATGCCCCGGCCGATTTTGTCTCCAAGCAGATCATTGACGTGCTGAGCTCTAAGCTCATCAAGCGCGGCATCGATCTTAAGGCTGTCTCTTGGGACGCGCCGCAGGCGGCTTCGGGCGGTACCGTGCGCGTGCTCGGCCATATCGTCGAGGGCATTGACCAGGCGACCGCCAAGAAGATTAATAAGGACATCAAGGATCAAAAGCTCAAGGTCAAGGTGACCATCGAGGCCGATAAACTGCGCGTTACCTCGGCCTCTAAGGATGCGCTTCAGACGGTGATCCAGTTCCTGCGCGACCAAGACTACGGCCAGCCGCTGCAGTTCACCAACTACCGCTAATAACATTCGAAAGGACCGCTCTCCAACATGGATACACCTTTGGGCTCCGTGCTCTACATCACCCTCGGGTGCGCTAAGAACGAGGTTGACACCGACCGCATGCGTTCTCTTTTGACCGCTGCGGGCTACGAGGAGGCATTCGACCCGCAGGATGCCGATATCGCCATCGTCAATACATGCTCGTTCCTCGCCTCCGCAACGTCCGAGAGCATCGAGACCACGCTCGAGCTCGCCAATGAGGTTCAGGACGGTGTTCGCGCCTGCCCCATCGTCATGTGCGGCTGTGTGCCGTCGCGCTATGGCGATGACCTGCCTGACGAGCTGCCTGAGGTCGCTGCCTTTGTGAAGGCCGACGAGGAGGACGGCATCGTGGCGGTCATCGATGGCGTGCTGGGTTTCGAGCGCGAGATCGCGGCCTATATCCCGCAGGTCAAGCGTACCGTCGAGGGCGCCGTTGCCTACGTCAAGATCTCCGATGGCTGCAATCGTTTTTGCAGCTTCTGCATGATCCCCTACATTCGTGGTCGCTATCATTCGCGCAATGCCGAGAGCATTATCTCCGAGGTGCGCGACCTGGTTGCCGGCGGTGTGCGTGAGATCGTGCTGATTGGCCAGGACACGGGCATTTGGGGCACCGACTTTGCCGACGAGGACGTCGCCGAGGGCTCGCCGCGCAATCTGGCGCAGCTGCTGCACGCCGTCGCCGAGGCCGTGCGACCGCACAATGTCTGGGTCCGCGTGCTCTATCTGCAGCCCGAGGGCATGACCGACGAGCTTATTGAGACGATTCGCGATACGCCCGAGGTGCTGCCTTATATCGATATCCCCGTGCAGCACTGCGACGCGCGCATTCTTAAGGCCATGCGTCGCTCCGGCTCGCGCCAGGAGCTCGAGGATCTGTTTCGCGACCTTCGCGAGCGCATCCCCGGTATTGTGATTCGCTCCACGGCCATGGTCGGCTTCCCGACCGAGACCGACGACGAGTTCCGCGATCTTATCGACTTTATGGACACCGTCGGCTTTGACTACACGAGTGTCTTTGCCTACTCGCGTGAGGAGGGTAGCCTGGCCGCCAAGATGGAGGGTCAGGTCGACGAAGAGGTCAAGCTCGAGCGCGCCCAGGAGGCCATGGACCTGGCCGAGTCGCTCGGTTTTGCCGCCACGGCGGCTCATGTGGGCGAGCGCGCCCAGGTGATCGTCGATGGCATCGAGGAGACCGAGGACGGCGCCGAGCTGATCGGTCACGCCTGGTTCCAGGCGCCCGATTCCGATGGCGCGGTGCATCTGGACGCTAGCGAGGCGTCCGTGGGCGATATTCTGACGGTCGAGTTTACCGATAGCTTCTGCTATGAGCTTATCGGTCGTGTTGTGGAGTAGGAGAGCGTCGTGGCTAACGAGAGCAATAAGGAACTGACGAGTGTTTGGACGCCCGCCAACATCGTGACGTGCGTTCGCATCGTCTTTATCCCGGTTTTCATGATCGTTTCGGCCCTGTCTCACGCATGCGTTGCCGGTACGGACTGGAGCACCTTCGACGGCCCGCTCGCCGCCGCTGCCTTCATTTTGTATGTGATCCTGTCGTGCACCGATAAGGTCGACGGCTATCTGGCGCGCTCGCGCAACGAGATCACCGACTTCGGTAAGTTCTTGGACCCCATCGCCGACAAGCTGCTGGTGTTCTCGGCCCTGCTGCTGTTCTTGGATTTTGGCGCGGTGACCGTGTGGTCCGTGTTCATTATCTTGTTCCGCGAGCTGTTGGTGAGCGCCCTTCGCATGGTCGCGAGTGCGGCCGGTGTGGTCATTGCCGCCGATAAGCTCGGCAAGTACAAGACGGCGACCACGATGGTCTCCATCTGCGGCTACCTGTGCGTCTTTGCGATGACCGGCCTCCAATTGGGGCCTGCGGAGCTGTTGCTCGGTGTCTATGGCGTCTCACGCTTCCTGTACGCTGTTGCCGTTGTCCTGACCGTTATCTCGGGCGCCCAGTACTTCTGGAACTGCCGCAAGATCGTCTTTTCGGTCTAGGTCCTGGTGGGTATGACGGACTCTTTTGAGCAGATTTCCGCACATAACGAGGAGCTGGCGCGCGATATTGTCGAGCGCGCGAGCGCTCGGGGCGTGACGGTTTCTACGGCTGAGTCGCTGACGGCGGGTATGATCGCCTCGACGATTGCCGATATCCCGGGCGCCTCGGCGGTGCTGCGCGGCGGTGCGGTGACCTATTGCGATGAGATCAAGCATCGTGTTCTGGGTGTTGAGCAGGAGACGCTCGATCGGTTTAGCGCCGTGTCGCACCAGACGGCGCGCGAGATGGCCGTGGGCTCGCTGGACCTCTATCAGAGCGATGTAGCCGTAAGCGCAACGGGCTACGCTGGGCCCGGTGGTGGCACTGAGCAAGACCCCGCCGGTACGTTCTATATTGGCTGGGCGTATCGCGCGGCCGATGGGGGAGCGCCGGTTGTCGAGTCTGCGCGCTGTCACTATGAAGGCGATCGGTCGTGCGTTCGTGCCTGTGCGGTCGCGGAGGCTTTGGAGCGCATTGTCCGCGTGCTCAATTCTATGGAATAGACGTGGTTTAAGGGGCTTTAGGGCCCCTTAATTGTGGAGATAGGGACCTTTAACGGTATTGGTGTTTGCACTGGTACATGACCTAAACTTGTTCGATTACCCGTATTTGTGATTGGTGGGGTCAAGCGTTTGGTCGGTGATTGGTCGGCGTTTGGTCGGGTTTTGGAATGGTCGGGTGCATATGATGAATCTGAACGGTTGACCACGAACAGCCGTTCGTTTATTATCGTTTCAGGTTGTTAAGAGGAGGGCTATTCATGGCCAAGAATTCAGGTCCCGTACGTACCGTTCATGCACGCACGACGGGTAAAGAGCGCGACGAGATGATCGCCACCACCAAGGCCGAGATCGAGAAGAAGTTCGGCCAGGGCTCTATTATGAGGTATGGCGACGGCGGTCCGGAGCTCGAGGTCGAGGCTATTCCGACGGGCTCTTTGGCGCTCGATGCCGCCTTGGGTATCGGCGGCGTTCCGCGCGGCCGTATCGTCGAGATTTATGGCCCCGAGTCCTCCGGTAAGACGACGCTTTCGCTCGAGATCCTTGCAGAGGCGCAGGCCATGGGCGGCGTTGTTGCATTTATCGATGCCGAGCACGCGCTTGATCCCACCTATGCCGCGCGCATCGGCGTCGATATCGATGAGGTCCTAATTTCCCAGCCCGATACGGGCGAGCAGGCGCTCGAGATCGTCGATATGCTTGTGCGCTCCGGTGCCATCGACGCCATCGTCGTCGACTCTGTTGCCGCCTTGACTCCGCGTGCCGAGATCGAGGGCGAAATCGGTGATACGACGGTGGGCCTGCAGGCTCGCTTGATGAGCCAGGCACTCCGCAAGCTTGCCGGCTCGCTTTCCAAGTCCAACACGACCTGCATCTTCATTAACCAGCTGCGTGAGAAAATCGGCGTCATGTTCGGCAACCCCGAGACCACTACGGGCGGACGCGCGCTCAAGTTCTTCTCTTCCGTGCGAATCGATATTCGCAAAATCGATACCATCAAGCTCAAGGATGAGGTTATCGGCAATCGCGTGCGTGCCAAGGTCGTTAAGAACAAGGTGGCCGCTCCGTTCCGCTCGGCTGAGTTTGACATCATGTACGGCACCGGCATTTCCAAAGAGGGCTCGATTCTGGATATGGCCGTCGAGTGCGGCATCTGCAAAAAGATGGGATCCTGGTTTGCCTATGGCGAGGATAAGCTCGGCAACGGTCGCGAGGCCGCCAAGACGTTCCTGCGCGAGCATCCCGATTGCGCTGACGAGATCGAGCACAAGGTTCGCCTTGCCTGCGGTCTTGAGTATGACGATGATGCCCCCTCGGAGGTTGAGTTGACCGACCAGCCCGCCCCCGAGGAGTTTGATGAGCTGTACGCCATCGATGGCTCCGCAATGCTCGACGATGACGACGAGTAGCGGATGCCGACATGTCGTATACGGTGACCGAGGCCACGGTCGTCTTTCCCGATAAGAAAGCGGCCTCCTCGTTCTCGAGCGGTTATGCGTCTAAAAAGCCCTGCGCGCATATCGATTGCGATTTTGAGGGCGGTTTCGAACGTTCCATTTGGATTCCCGTGCGCGTGGCGCGCCTGTACGTTAAGAACCGCCCCGATCTTCCCTGTGATTGGGATGACTTTCGCGAGGCGGTGCAGCTTATCGAACGCAAATGTGCACTCACCATGGTGACCGAGATGCTTTCGCGCCGCGATCATGCCACGGGCGAGGTGCGCGATAAGTTGGCTCGCTATGGCTTTCGACAGCCCGCGATCGATTTTGCGGTTGCTCGAGCGACCGAGTATCGGTTTTTGGACGAGAACCGTTTTTGCTCGTACTTTATCGAAGAGCGCAAACGTCGCGGCTGGGGACAGCGCAAGATCGAGGTTGAGCTCAAGCGTCGTCATGTCGTGCTTGACGATATCCCCGGGTATCCCGAGGCATATTTTGCCGTGGATGACGACTTGGCCCGCGCTTCGGCCTTGCTCGCTAAACGTCGCGTCCCCGAGGTCCGTGCATTCGAAAAGCTCGTCAGGTTTTTGATGGGTAAAGGTTTCTCGTATCACATCGCCGCCGATGCCGTTAAGGCACGTCTCGATGCCTTAAGCGAGGAGTGTGCCGTGTAAGCATAGCACTCGTTACGCCCCTGCCGTTCACCGCTCGATTGGCGCCGTGCCGGGTGCGTTTATTTGACAGTTGTTGCGGTTCAACGTAGGATAAATACCGTCATTTGCTTTGTGATATGTGCTCATCTGTGATGAGTTTGTTTATATGTTTATCTGTATCCGACCCGCATAAGCTGCGCCCATATTACTCAAATGTCGCGAGCCGTTCGTAAGGACGGTTCGCTTTGCTGTGTAACGAATCCATAAAAAGGAGTGAGCATGCCTATCATTGCAGCGCTCGTTGGCATCGTTTTGGGTGCCATCGCCGCCATTGCCTACATGCGCACCGCCAAGCAGGGTAGTCTTCACGAGGCCGACGAAAAGATTCAGTCGGCACACGCGCAGGCAGAGTCCTTGATCGGTGATGCAAAGCGTCAGGCCGAGACCCTCAAAAAAGAGGCTCTGCTCGAGGCTAAGGAAGAGATCATCAAGAACAAGCAGGCCGCCGAGGCCGAGGACAAGCAGCGCAAGAGCGAGATTCGTACGCTCGAAAATCGCGTGATGCAGCGCGAGGAATCGCTTGATCGTCGCAACGATGCGCTCGATAAGCGCGAGCATCAGCTGTCCAGCCAGGCCGGTCAGGTCGAGAAGCGCTCTCGCGAGCTTGAGGAGCTCTGCGCCAAGCAGACCTCCGAGCTTGAGCGTATTGCCGACCTTACGCGCGAGGACGCTCACAAGGAGCTGCTCGACAAGGTCCGCGGCGAGGTTACCCACGAGGCGGCCACCATCATCCGCGAGTCCGAGCAGCAGGTCCGCGCCGAGTGCCACAAGACCGCTCAGGAGATTCTCTCCCTGGCGATTCAGCGTTGCGCCGCCGACCATACCGCCGAGGTCACCGTTACTTCAGTTCATATTCCCTCCGATGACCTCAAGGGTCGCATCATCGGTCGCGAGGGTCGCAACATCCGAACCTTTGAGCAGGTGTCCGGCGTTAACCTCGTGATTGACGACACCCCCGAGACCGTCGTACTCTCGAGCTTCGACCCGGTCCGTCGTGAGACTGCCCGCGTGGCGCTCGAGAACCTCATTGCCGACGGTCGTATTCACCCCGCCCGCATCGAGGAGATGTACCACAAGGCCGCCGACTTGGTTCAGCAGCGTGTGCGCGAGGCCGGCGAGCAGGCCGCCTTCGATACCGGTATCCACGACCTGCATCCCGAGATCGTCAAGACCCTGGGCGCTCTGCGCTACCGCACCTCGTTTGGTCAGAACGTGCTGCAGCATTCGCTTGAGGTCTCTGACCTGTGCGGCGTTATGGCCTCCGAGCTTGGTCTGGACGTTGTGACCGCCAAGCGTGCCGGTCTTCTGCACGACCTGGGCAAGGCCATCGACCACGACGTTGAGGGCCCGCATGCTGTCATTGGCGCCGAGCTTGCCCGCCGCTATGGTGAGAAGCCTGTCATCGTCCACGCGATCGAGGCCCATCATGCCGATGTCGACCCCAACACGGTGCTCGACGTTCTGGTCCAGGCCGCCGATGCTGTCTCCGCTTCTCGTCCCGGTGCCCGCCGCGAGTCGGCCGAGAACTACATCAAGCGCCTTGAGAAGCTCGAGGAGATTGCCAATTCTCACGACGGCGTTGAGCGTACCTATGCCATGCAGGCCGGTCGCGAGGTTCATGTCATGGTTCAGCCGGACAAGATCTCCGATGCCCAGTCCACGGTGCTTGCGCACGATATCGCCCATCAGATCGAGGAAGAGATGGAGTATCCCGGTCAGGTGCGCGTTGTCGTGATTCGCGAGAGCCGTGCCGTCGATATCGCTAAATAACATGAACGACGCGAACGAGCTCATCTCATTTATCGCGTCGATGTCGGGGGAGGGCAACCTTCGCGTCGAGGAAAACCTTGGCGAGGGGTATGTCCGCCTCCGCGTTTCGGAGGCCGAGCGCCGTCAAGCCAAGCATGACATTCAGCATGTAGAGGACATTGTCATCGAGATGCTGCGCAATGCTCGCGATGCCGGAGCCGATAAGGTCTATCTTGCCACGACCAAGGAGGAGGGTGTTCGCACCCTCCTCTTCCTGGATAACGGTTCGGGTGTGCCGCAGGATATGCAGGAGCGTATCTTCGATGCCCGTGTCACTTCCAAGCTCGAGAGCATGAAAATGGACCGTTGGGGTGTTCACGGTCGTGGTATGGCGCTGTTCTCTATCAAGCAGAACACGGATGAGGCACGCGTTGTTACATCGGGCGTCGATTTGGGCTCCGCGTTTAAGGTTTGCGTTGCCACCGATCGCTTGGGTGAGCGCGCCGACCAGTCGAGCTGGCCTCAGGCGGTTAAAGACGAAGACGGCCGCTATGTATGTGCTCGCGGCCCCCACAACATCATTCGCGCGGCCTGTGAGTTTGCCCTTGAGGAGCTGCGTTGCTGCGATGTGTATCTGGGCTCTTCGTCCGAGATCGCTGCGACCCTGTACGCTCAGGCTTCGAGCCGTCTCGATACGTCGCGCCTGCTCTTTATCGACGACGAGTGCGAGCTTCCGGTTATCGATCGTTTGGGCCTTGCCTCGGATGCCGAGGACTTTATCCGGATCTGCTCCGGGTTGGGTCTCGAGATGTCCGAGCGCACTGCCCACCGTATTCTGTCGGGACAGATTAAGCCCGTTCGCGGCGTGACCGCGCGCCTGCTGCGCGAGCGCGATTCCACCTCGCATACGCCGGCTCCCGTCGATCTTGCCAAGGACCGTCGAGGCCTTCGCATCGCCAAGGATGATATGGCGCAGTTTTCGCGTGCGGTCGAGCGTGACTTTAACGACCTCGCTGCCCGGTATTACCTCAATCTGTGCGGCGACCCTAAGATTCGCGTTTCGCGTGATCGCATCACGGTGACGTTCGATCTTGCCAAAGAGGAATAAAATCTTTACCGAGTCCGCTCGGTACGATACAGTTATTGCAGTGAAAACGTACTTTTAAACGCAGGAGTTTCTTCATGGATTGCCTGAAGGTATCAAGCAAATCATCGCCCGCGTCCGTTGCCGGCGCCATTGCCGGCATGGTCAAAGATGGCGTCCCCGTCAACATTCAGTGCGTCGGCGCCGGTGCCGTCAACCAGGCCATCAAGGCCGTTGCCATTGCGCGCGGCTTTCTGATTCCGACCGGCTTTGATGTCTCCTGCGCGCCGGTGTTCTCCGACATCCTCATTAACGGGGAGTCGCGCACGGCAATCCGTCTCTCTATCTACGTTCACCAGATTAATCGGGCTGCTATGGATAACGTCGTCATGGACGACGTTAAGCCTGTTGCGTAAACGAGCCATCTGCACGCTTGTTGCACCTATACGCCCCGTCGACACCATCGTTAGGATGTAAGCTCATGGACCAGCGTTCCGTACGCGATATTCTTGCCGGTAAAACCTACTTTATCCGCACATTCGGCTGCCAGATGAATCAGCACGACTCCGAGCGCGTGAGTGGCTTGCTCGATTCGTATGGCTGTCTTATGGCGCTCGATCCGGAGCATGCCGATATTGTCGTGTTTATGACGTGCTGTGTTCGCGAGGCTGCCGATACGCGCCTGTACGGTCAGTGTAATTCCTGTAAGAGCCTTCCTCCTTCGCCTTCGGGAAAGCGTGTGGTCGCCGTGGGCGGCTGCATCGCCCAGCGCGATGGTGAGGGCTTGCTCACCAACGTCGATAACGTCAACGTGATTTTTGGTACCCATTCTATTGCTCACGTGGCCGAGCTTATCGCCGAGGCGTTTTTGGATGGCAAGCGCCATATCCGCACGAATGAGCATGAGGATACCGACGCCATGAGTATGCCGTGGCACCGCGAGACGCAATATCACGCTTGGGTGCCCATCATGACGGGCTGCAACAACTTCTGCACGTACTGCATCGTGCCGTACGTCCGTGGTCGTGAGAAGAGTCGTCCCTTCGAGGAGATTGTCGACGAGGTTACCGGGCTTGTGCGTCAGGGCGTGCGCGAGATTACGCTGCTGGGCCAAAACGTTAACTCCTACGGTCGCGATCTCTTTGGCAAGCCGCGTTTTGCCGATCTGCTGCGCGCTGTGGGCGATACGGGTGTCGAGCGTATCTTCTTTACCTCTTCGCATCCCAAAGATCTGCTGCCCGAGACCATCGATGCTATGGCCGAGACGCCTGCCGTCATGCCGCAGCTTCACTTGGCCGTTCAGTCGGGTTCCACGCGCATCCTTAAAGAGATGAATCGTCGGTACACGCGCGAGGATTATCTGGGCCTGGTCGATCGTATTCGTAACCGTATGCCCGATATTGCGCTTTCGACCGACATCATCGTGGGCTTCCCTGGTGAGACCGAGGAAGACTTTGAGCAGACGCTCTCGCTTGCCGAGACGGTGCGCTATGCCCAAGCCTACACGTTTATTTACTCCAAGCGCGCCGGTACCCCGGCCGCCGAGATTTATGATCCCACCCCGCATGAGGTTATCCTTGAGCGCTTTAACCGTCTGGTCAAGGTTATCGAGACGACGGCACACGAGTTTAACCAGGGCGAGCTTCACACTGTGGTGCCTGCGCTCATTGAGGGCACGAGCAAGAAGAACGACGCTGTCCTTCTGGGCAAGAGCCCTAAGAACCAGACGGTGCATGCGCCGATTCCTGCTGGCTATAGCATCGATCAGCTTATCGGCAAGATCGTCGATGTTGATATTGATGTCGCCAAGACGTGGTATCTGTCTGGCTCCGTCGTGGGCGAGCCTCGCTAA
Organism: uncultured Collinsella sp.; assembly: GCA_959596495.1. Lineage (GTDB taxonomy): Bacteria > Actinomycetota > Coriobacteriia > Coriobacteriales > Coriobacteriaceae > Collinsella. Next base: position 11,318 of record CAUFXK010000045.1, read on the forward strand.
TGATTTCTCCTGGTGCAAGCCTTTCTGCTGTAGCGATTGTCGGTCCGACAGCGGTCGGAAAAAGCGATGTTGCCGACCGCCTGGCCGCTCGTCTATCGTCCGAAGTGTTGTCGTGCGACGCGATGCAAATCTATCGCGGCATGGACATCGGTACGGCCAAAATGATGCCCGAGGAGTGCTCGGCACCTCTGCGCCTTATCGATATCGTGGATCCCGGCGTCGCGTATTCTGCTGCGCTCTACCAGTCGGACGCCCGAGCACATGTCGAGCGTTTGCTTGGCGAGCAGCGTCTTCCGGTCTTTTGCGGCGGTACGGGCTTGTATCTCAAGGCCGCTCTCGATGAAATGGATTTTCCTTCGGGAGAACTTGAGGACGAACGCCGCGCGGGATATCAGGAGCTTGCCGAGCGCATTGGCGAGGAAGCATTGCATGCCCTGCTTGCCGAGCGCGACCCTGAATCAGCTGCCGTGATTCATCCCCATAACGTGCGTCGTGTGATTCGTGCGCTCGAGATGCACGATGACGGCGTGTCATATGCCCAGCAGAAGTCGAAATTCAGTGTTCCGCGCGAGCGCTATCATGCCTTGTGGTTTGGTCTGACGCGTAGCCGTGAAGTGCTGTATGAGCGCATTAACCTACGTGTCGACCTTATGTTTGAGCAGGGACTGGTTGATGAGGTCCGTGGCCTTATGGACCAGGGCCTGGGCGATGCGCTCACGTCGATGCAGGCAATTGGTTACAAAGAGATTATTGATGCCTTGCGTGGCGCTATTACCATGGATGAGGCCCGTGAGCTTATCAAGATGCGCTCACGTCGCTATGCCAAGCGCCAGCTATCCTGGTTTAAGCGTGACGATCGCATCGTGTGGTTCGATATGGATGAGTTTACGATCGATGAGGTCGTTGATGATATTTACCATCGCGTCGAGGCTGCCTAATGGCTCGTTTCCCTTTGGTCCCCACGGCGCCTGAACCCGAGCGCGCCATCTTGGTTGGTGTTGAGTGGCGCGATAACGCCTGGCCGCTCGACCGTTCGCTCGACGAGCTCGAGCGTCTAGCCCACACTGCTGGGGCCCAATGCGTTGCACGCTTGTCTCAGCGCCTGGTCAAGCCCTATCCCAAATCGTTTATCGGCTCCGGAAAGGTCGAGGAGCTGTGCGGTTTGGTGCATCGCATGGATGCGGATGTTGTTATCTTCGACGACGACCTGACTCCTTCACAGCAGTCCTATCTTGAGAAAGCCGTGGGCGAACCGGTCAAGATTATTGACCGTACGGCGTTGATTTTGGATATCTTTGGTCTGCATGCCCAGACGCGTGAGGGCCGCTTGCAGGTGCAGCTGGCACAGTTGCAGTACCTGTTGCCTCGTTTGCGAGGTATGTGGAGCCACCTTGCCAAGGAACAGACGCGTGGCGGTATTGGCTCGCGCTTTGGCCAGGGCGAAAGCCAACTCGAGGTCGACCGTCGTCTGATTCGCAATAAGATCGCTGCGCTTCGACGCGAACTGAAACAGGTTGAACAGCGCCGCGATGTGCAATCGAAAAGCCGTATTGAATCGCCAGCGTTTCGCGTTGCGTTGGCTGGCTACACCAATGCCGGCAAGTCGACGCTGCTTAATCGTTTGACGGGATCCACGGTACTTTCGCAGGATAAGCTGTTTGCCACGCTCGATCCTACAACGCGCTCGTACCGTTTGCCCGGTGGTCGTGGCATGACGATCACCGATACCGTCGGCTTTATTCAAAAGCTGCCACATGGCCTGGTCGACGCGTTTAAATCTACGCTTTCCGAGGTGCTCGGCGCCGATTTGATTCTTAAAGTTGTAGATGCTTCCGATGAGGATTATGAGCGTCAGCTCGAGGCGGTTGATCGTGTCCTTGATGAGATTGGTGCCGGTGAGCGCCTGACACTTACCGTGTTCAATAAAATTGATCTGCTCGATAGCGTCGATCGCTTGAGCTTTCGCCGTCGCTATCCCGAGGCGGTGCTGTTCTCGGCTCAGACGGGTGAGGGTCTTGATGACTTAGTCGACCGCATCGCTCGTGAAGCGGCCGCCACGGACGTGTTGCTCTCGGCCGATATCCCGTATCGAGAGGGCGCGTTAATCACGCTCGTGCACGAACAGGGAACCCTTCTGCACGAGGAATACCTCGAGGACGGCGTTCGTATTGTGGCAAAGCTTCCGGACCGTATCGCACCACGTCTTGAGCGTTACCGAACGGAATAAATCAGCTCCAGTACACCCAAGATAACCGGTTGATGAAGCAGGTAGAACGGCAGTGCATGGCGTCCGAGGCTTGCGAGCGCCGGGATGGGATTTTCATAGGCCCATGCTGGTGCCTCGCAGTTTGCTTTCTGAGCCGTGCGCGCGGCAAAGAAGCCTGTGAGGTACATAAATAAGAAGGGTATGAGCGGATAGTAATCACCGGAGACAAAGTCTGGACTTGGGAACCCCAGCCAAGCTAGATGGGGGATAGGGTAGACCGCTTTAGGAATGCTCCAGGTACAGGCAAAGAGTATGAGGCAAATCGTTATACCCCAAACTGCCGGTATTCTATCGAGAACCGGGCGCGCGAGTGCAACAATGGCGGTGCACGCCGCCATGCAGAAAATGATGCCGAAGTTCACCGAGTCATCGACTGAGACGAGCGTCGTTGCGACCCATACGACCAAAGCGGCTACGGCATATTTGGCGGCACGCTTGATGTTGTTGCGCGAGAGGGTGCACATCCAGCCGGCAATAAACAAAAATACCCAACTGATGCTGGCTCGCCAGATGTCTTGGAAGATGGTCTGGGTAAACCAGGGCATCTCCCAACCATATAGGTAGGCAAGGTCGTAGCAGGCATGAAATCCCGCCATCGACAGCATGGTAAACCCGCGAATGGTATCAAAGACCGTGATGCGTTTTTGCATTACGAAAACCGGCGCATCAAACCGACGACCTTGCCTAGAATCGTGGGATTTGTCGCGTAGATAGGCTCCATAGTGTCGTTTTCGGGCTGCAGGCGAACGCGTCCCTGCTCCTTATAGAATGTTTTGACTGTTGCGGAGCCATCGATCATGGCCACGACAATCTCGCCATTCATGGCGCTCTTCTGCTCGCGAACGATGATGTAGTCGCCGTTATAGATGCCGACGTTAATCATCGAATTGCCGTGGACCTCGAGGATAAAGGACCCCTGTTCTGTTGCGATCTCGGTTGGGATGGTAAAGGTGTCCTCGATATTCTGCTCGGCAAGGATGGGAATCCCTGCAGCGACACGGCCTACGAGAGGCAGCGATACAGTGCCGCGGGGCACCGTGGGCTCATCGGACTTCGAGATGGAGACGGAAGATCCGTCCTCGTCAAAGAGCTCGAGAGCGCGAGGTTTGGTGGCGTCACGCTTGAGCAGGCCGCGTGCTTCCAGCGCGGAGAGGTGCGCATGTACGGTGCTAGGGGAGGAAAGGCCCACAGCCGAAGCCATCTCGCGCACACTGGGCGGATAGCCCTTCTCCTGCTGATATTCCTTGATGAAGTCGTAAATTTGCTGCTGACGCTTGGTAATTTTGCGAGCCATCAGGGGTTCCTCTCTACCCATACCAAACAAATGTTCTATTTTTGCTTGACAGGAACAACTGTTCGAAGATAATAATAACCGAACACTCGTTCCCGCGCTAGACTTTTTTGTCCCCGCGGCTTGATAAAACAGTTCTCGTCAAAACAAACGAGAGGAGAACAGAATGAACGCAGCGGATATGGTCCAGGGAAACCTCGCTCTTAAGCTCGAGGCGCCCGCCACGCCTGCCTTTACGGTCGTGAAGGGCGGACGCTCTCATTTTCAGGCCGTGGCCACTAAGCCCGTTCGCACCCAGCGTGCGTCCGTTGCTTCGGCTCCTGTTGCCCTGAAGGCCTCGACGATCGTTGCTGTAGCCGTAGCGTTTACCCTGTTCTTCGTGCTCGCCACGTCAGTTTTTTCTGCTCGTCACGCAGCATATGCCGATTCCGTAGCCAACGTCACCTACGAAACGGTTCGTGTGCAGTCCGGCGATTCCCTGTGGTCGCTTGCCCAGGAGCATCCCATCGATGGCCTTTCCACGCAGGAGACTTCCGACATGATTCGTAGCGTAAATCACCTCGATCGCAGCTCTCTTGATGCTGGTGCAGTTCTGAAAGTTCCGGCTCGTTCGTAAGATTTCCGCTCGGTTGCATGGTACCCTTGTTATCGTTTAAGAGGAGGTACCATGCGCTGTCCCAAATGCGGCAAGGCACATACCCGCGTTGTCGATTCCCGTATGCAGGAGTCGAACAACACTATCAAGCGTCGTCGCGAATGCTGTTCGTGCAATTATCGTTTTACGACGTTCGAGCGCTGCGAAGATCCCATCGAGGTTATCAAATCCGACGGGTCTAAGCAGCGGTTCGATCGCAACAAGCTGCTGGTCGGCCTGATGCGCGCCACGATTAAGCGCGATATCGATACGAAAAAGCTCAA
>CAUFXK010000046.1 GCA_959596495.1 uncultured Collinsella sp.
GCGCGCTTGCACAGCTTGCCCAGCTCGATCATCTCGGCGGTCTCGGTGGCATCGTTGGAGTCGTAGAGGCAGCCCGAGCGGCAGGAGTCGCCGAGCGAAATCGTCACGTCGTACTCGTGGCAAATCTCGAGCAGCTCGTCAAAGTACTCGTAGAAGGGGTTTTCGTTGCCGGTGACCTCCATCCAGCCAAACAGCAGCGAACCGCCGCGGCTGACGATGTTCATCAGGCGGCCGGTCTCCTTAAAGGTCTTGGTGACCGACTTGTTGATGCCGCAGTGGATGGTCATAAAGTCCACGCCGTCCTCGGCATGCGCGCGCACGACCTCGAACAGGTCGTCCTTGGTCAGCTTGACCAGCGGCTTTTCCATGTAGCCGATGGCGTCGTACATGGGGACGGTGCCCACCATGAGTGGCGTCTCGTCGATGAGCTGCTGGCGGAACTGGCGCGTCTTGCCCGAGTTGGAGAGGTCCATGATGGCGTCGGCGCCAAAGTCCTCGGCGATCTTGACCTTCTTCCACTCCTCGGCGGCATCGGCCTTGTCTCCCGAGATGCCCAGGTTGACGTTGACCTTGGTGGACAGGCCCTCGCCGACACCAAAGGCGTGCATGCCCTTTTTGATATGCACGATGTTGGCGGGAATGGCGATGCGGCCGTCGGCCACGCGCTCGCGGATGTACTCGGGGTCGCGATGCTCGCGCTCGGCAACCTCCTTCATCTGCGGTGTGATCTGCCCGGCGCGGGCGAAGTCGATTTGCGTGACGAGCTTGGGCTCGGTCTGTGTGCTCATTGGCACGGCTCCCTTCGTTGGCATTACCCATATCAGGTTTGCGGGTCAGGGCAGGCGCGCCCAATCTCAGCCTGCCGTCTTGTCCTGCAAGCTCCCCGTTATGTCATGGGCTCAAGTATAGCCTGAATGGGTACGATTGGGCCAACGAGCGTGCCTGTGGGGAGGCGAACATGGAAGACAAGCATCTATATCGAGAGACGCAATGGGATGTATCGGCCGAGGAAAGCCGTGCGCACCATGGCCTTGTCGCGATTGGCTTTGCGGTGCTTGCCGTGCTGGTGATTGCCTTTTGTATCTGGACGTTTGGTGGTCGCGGCGGCGCTGCCTGGGAGTTCGAGGCCGACGATGCCCTGCCGATCATGACGGTGAAGGTTACGGGCGGCAATACCGTTGCCGCGCCGGGCGATTATTGGTACCCGCGCGATGAGTTTGTGCAGTTGCAGCTGAGTGGTGGGTCCATTCCAGGTGAAGAAATCGAACGCGTGACGTTTGACGCGGCGCTCAAAACGCTCACGGTGAAGCTCAAAGATCAGGGGGACGTTCCCACGACCATGGACATTGCGCTGACGGAATGGCGCCTGGAGCCCCCGACGGGTGTTGCGGTGTCCGAGGTGGAGCATGTCAAGATTACCTATCAGGACGGCTCGACAAACGAAGTTGCCAAAGCCGACGGCTTGGCGGAATAGACGCCGTGCCTAGGCAGCACATTCAAAAGTAGCGGTGGTCCTACAAGGTCTGTTCGTTCAGGAAGACCAAAGTGTTCTTATTTGAAAGCTCGGGAAAGTGACGATAACCAACGTCAAACGCGGTGAGCTCGCTTACATCCTCGAGCTTGTTTTCTGCCATCCAGCGCACCATGGAACCACGTGCCTTTTTGCTGGCGGTCGAGCGCTGGATGGGCTTGCCGTTGCGGATGCCTTCGCCAAAGAGGCACGTGACGACCGTGGCGTTGCCCGCGAGATGGGGCAGAACGGCTTTGGCGTACTCTACGCTGGCGAGGTTGACGATCGTGGTGTTTGAGCCTGCCGGGGCGATAGCCCGTGCGAGCTTGTCGCTCCAAAACGCGTAGAGGTCTGGGGCATCGTCAACGGCGAGCTTCGCGCCCATTTCCAGCCGATACGGTTCGACGGCATGAAAGGGGCGAACGCACCCGTAGAGGCCAGAGAGGATCCACAGGTGGCTTTGCAGCCATGCGAGCTGCGCGGAATCCATCACCTCGGGCGCCATGCTCTGGTATTGAATGCCGTGGTAGGACATGACGGCAGGGGAGAGGTGACAGGCGAGTGCGGGATTGTCGAGATCGCCGTTTTTCAGGATGGGCCCGAACTCATGCAGGGTGTTGAGGCAAGGCCCCAGCAGTTTGTCACTCACGTTCCATAGCGCCTGCAGGCTGTCGCTGCCTTCATTCCGCTCGATATCTAGCAGTGCGCGGTGGAGGCGAGCCGTCTCGTGCGCAAAAGGTGGGATGCCCAGGACTTCAAAAGCATCTTGGGCCGCGCGCATCTGCTTGGCGGGCGAAATGATGACCTGCAGCATTGACTCTCCTCTGCCAAAAAAGAAGTTGCGGTGGAATACGGTCTGTTTTGGCCGTTTAGGGGCCAGTTTAGTCCGTATTTCACCGCAACTGATGAAGGGTTGGTTAGGCGCGCTCGAGGAAGGCCTTGTAGCCGCGGTAGGCCTCGTAGATGTCGGCCTTGTTAGCGACCTCCCACAGGGCGTGCATGGACAGGACGGCAACGCCAGAGTCGATGACGTTCATGCCGTACTTGGCCATGATGTAGGCAATGGTGCCGCCGCCGCCCGCGTTGACGCGACCGAGCTCGCAGGTCTGGAAGTCCACGCCGGCCTCGTCCATGATGTCGCGGATGAGGGCCACATACTCGGCATCGGCGTCGTTGGAGCCACCCTTGCCGCGGCTGCCCGTGTACTTGTTAAAGCACAGGCCACGACCCATAAAGGCTGCGTTCTTGGTTTCGAACTTGCCGGCGTAGCCCGGGTCGAAGCCGGCGGACACGTCAGAGGAGAGCATGCGGCTGTGGGCGAGTGCACGGCGCAGGGTCAGCGGGCTATCCTCGCCGGCGAGCGTCATGATCTCGGCGACGGTGTTCTCGAAGAAGCGGCTCGTCATGCCGGTGGCACCCACGGAACCGATCTCCTCCTTGTCGACGATGAGTGTGATGCTCGTGCGCTCCACGTTGGCGACGTCGATCTGGGCGAGCATGGAGGGATAGGCGCAGACACGGTCGTCGTGGCCATAGCCCAGAATCATGGAGCGGTCGAGGCCCATGTCGCGGGCCGGGCCGGCGGGCACGACCTCGATCTCGGCGGAGAGGAAGTCCTCCTCCTCGACGTCGTACTGCTCCTTGAGGATATCCAGGAACATCTGCTTGACGGGCTCCTTGGGAGCGTCCTTGTCGTCCTCGTCAAACTTGACGGGGCGGCCGCCCACGATCACGTCGAGGATCTCGGCGTCGACGGCGTCCTTGGCGGGCTTGGCCATCTGCTCGCTCGAGAGGTGGATCAGCAGGTCGGAGATGGTAAAGACCGGGTCGTCGGCCTTGTCACCGATGTTGATGTCGACGGTGGTGCCGTCCTTTTTGCAGATGACGCCCACGAGTGCGAGCGGGGAGGCCACCCAGTGGTAGCTCTTGACGCCGCCATAGTAGTGCGTGTCGAGATAAGCCATGTCGCCGGCCTCGAAGGCGGGGTTCTGCTTGAGGTCCAGGCGCGGCGAGTCCACGTGGGCGCCCAGGATGTTAAAGCCCTGCTCGAGCGGGGCGGTGCCCAGGTTGACGAGCATGAGGTCCTTGCCGTGATTGGCGGCGTACACCTTGTCGCCGGCCTTGAGCGCGCGGCCCTCGGCGATCGCGGTCTCCAGATTGACGTAGCCCGCCTCCTCGGCCATCTTGATACCGGTCTTGACGCACAGGCGCTCGGTCTTGTTCTCACTCAAAAACTGCTTATAGCCGCGGCAAAGCTCCTCGAGCTCCTCGATCTGCTGTGGCGTGTACTTTTTCCATGCGCAGGGACGCTCCATGACGCAGGCTCCTTTCGGATCGATCTTGCTGGTTGATGTACCGTGAGCCATCGTATCACGCACGGGCCCGCGGCGGCAGAGAAGCCTGATGTGCGGTGGCCGTGGGGCGGGGAGCGTGTAAACTGGTGTGAGCAAACCGTGCCCAGCCCAAAGCGAGGTATTCAATATGTCTGACAAGCGCCGTACCTTTGCCGTTATCGACGGCAACTCGCTCATGCACCGCGCCTTCCACGCCGTGCCGCCCACCATGAACGCGCCGGACGGTCGTCCCACCAACGCAATCTTTGGCTTTTTGAATATGTTCCTCAAGATGATTGACGCCTTTAATCCCGACGGCGTTGTTGTGGCGTTTGACAAGGGCAAGCCGCGCGTGCGCATGGAGATGCTGCCGCAGTACAAGGCTCAGCGCCCGCCCATGGACCCCGATCTGCACGCACAGTTTCCCATGATTAAGGAGCTGCTCGCCGCACTCAACGTGCCGATTTTGCAGTCCGAGGGCTGGGAAGGCGATGACATCTTGGGCACTATGGCGCGCCTGGGCGAGCAGGCCGGCTGTGATATGTTGCTGGTGACCGGTGATCGCGATATGTATCAGCTCGTGACCGAGCACGTTAACGTGGTCTCGACCCGCAAGGGCCTGTCCGACGTGGCGATCATGACGCCCGAGAGCGTGGACGATCTGTATCACGGCATCACGCCGGCGCTCGTGCCCGATTTTTATGGTCTGAAGGGCGACACGTCCGACAACATCCCCGGCGTGCCGGGCATCGGCCCCAAAAAGGCGAGCGCGCTCATTGCGCAGTACGGTAGCCTGGACGAGGTCATCGCACACGCCGACGAGGTCAAGGGCAAGATGGGAGAAAACCTGCGCGCGCACATCGATGATGCGCTGCTGAGCCGCAAGGTCGCAACCATCCGCACCGATGCACCCGTTGAGCTCGATTTTGAGGCGACGTCCTTCCCGGCGTTTTCCGCCGATGAGGTTTCCGCGGCACTGGGCACGCTCGGCATCACCGCCATGCAGAACCGTTTCTTGGCGCTGATCGGCGGCGAGGGTGGCGCTGCTGCCACTGTCAGCACGTTTGAGATGCCCGCCGTTTTGCGCGCAGCCGCCGGCGATACTGACGCGCTTGGTGCCGTTGCAGATGAGGTCTCCCGCGCGATTGATGCCGGCGAGTGGGTCGCCGCCGTGGTGGACGATGACAAGGAAGAGGGCGCGCTCTTTGGGCTGACGCGCACGCTGTGGTTGGCGACGTCCAAGGGCCTGTTTGCGCTCGAGGAGGGCGACAGCGGTGCGGCGGCTGAGGTTGAGGGCTTCAACTTCGCCCACGGCGTGATTGCCGGCGTGCTCGCGCGTCTGTTTATGGAAGGCCGTGTGGCGAGCCCGGATACGAAGGCGCTGCTGCATGAGCTTTCGCCCGTCGACTCTTCTGAGCCCGAGCTCATGGACCCGCTGTCCGCTGATTCCACGCGTATCTTCGATACCGTGGTCGCTGCCTATCTGCTGGATTCCGATCGCTCCGAGTTCGATGAGGCGTATCTGGCCGATACCTATCTGCAGATGGCGCTGCCTGCGGCGCGCGGCGCAGAGGGTGCCGGCGAGGACGCTCCTGCGCCTGCCGCCCGTACTGCGGCCTTGACGCTGGCGCTCGTGGCACCGTTGCGCGAGTGCATGGCCCGTGAGAATGCCGCCAACGTGTTCGATGGCATCGAGATGCCGCTCGTGCCGGTGCTTGCCAAGATGGAGCGCGCGGGCATGCTCGTGGACCCCGACCGCCTGCACAGTCTGTCCGAGGGCCTGGCGACCCAGATTTCCGAGGTTGAGCGCAGCATTCGCGACCTGGCCGGCGACGAGACCTTTAACATCGGCAGCCCCATGCAGCTCTCGCACGTGCTGTTTGATGTTATGGGGCTTCCGACCAAGGGCCTCAAAAAGACCAAGCGCGGCTACTATTCGACCAACGCCAAGGTGTTGAGCGACCTTGCCCGCGACCACGAGATCGTGCGCCTGATTTTGGACTGGCGCGAGAAGTCCAAGATTAAGTCGACCTATCTGGACACGCTGGGCCCGCTGCGCCGTGGTGACGGTCGCGTGCACACCACGTACAACCAGACCATCACCGCAACGGGGCGTCTGTCCTCGAGCGATCCCAACCTGCAGAACATCCCGACGCGCTCGGAGCTGGGGCGTACCGTCAAGACGGCGTTCTCGACGGGCGAGGGCAGCGTCTTTTTGGCGGTGGACTACTCGCAGATCGAGCTGCGCCTGCTCGCGCATCTTTCGGGTGATGAACATCTGGTACGTGCCTTCAACGAGGGCGAGGACTTCCATGCCGAGACGGCCGCGCGCGTATTTGGCGTGCCGGTGTCCGAGGTGACGCCCGACCTGCGCAGCCGCGCCAAGGCCGTGAACTTTGGCATTGTGTACGGCCAGCAGGCCTATGGCCTGTCGCAGTCGCTGCACATCTCGATGGCCGAGGCGCGTGACATGATCGATCGCTACTACGAGGCCTACCCGGGCGTGCGCACGTTCCTCGACAATGTGGTGGCGCGAGCCAAGCAGACGGGCTATGCCGAGACCATGTATGGCCGCAGACGCCATATTCCCGAGCTCAAGGCCAAAAACCCACAGCTCCGCGGCTTTGGTGAGCGCACGGCCATGAACCACCCCATGCAGGGCACCGCCGCCGACATCATCAAGATCGCCATGGCCCGCGTAAGCCGCCGCCTGGAAGAAGAGGGCTTTGCCGCCCACATGATCTTACAGGTGCACGACGAACTGGACTTTGAGTGCCCCGTCAACGAAGTCGAGCGCCTTACCGCCATGGTCCGCGACGTCATGGAGCACGTCGTAGACCTACGCGTACCCCTCATCGCCGAAGCCAGCACCGGCATAACCTGGGCCGACGCGAAATAGGAAAGCAACCACAGTTCCAAAGTAACCGAAAACAGAAGGACGCCCCTCATCAACAAGGAGCGTCCTTCGTTCAATTAAATTCAGCCAAAGTATCTAGGCGCCAAGACGCCATCCAGGCGGCAAGCAAGTCACCGCAGGACCTGGCCGGGCGAGGCCGGTAAGTTTTTCGTAGATTCCGCACGAGCCGGAAAGCACTAAATGTGCTTTCCGAGCGAGCCCAGGACCTGACCGAACGAAAAACTTACCCGCCTCGCCCGGCCAGGTCCGACGAGCAACGTTAACGTGCTGCCAAGATGGCGTCGATGAGCGTCAGTACGCCCCCGTCGTTGTTGCTCGGAATACGCCACTTGGCATGCGCGTTCATGTGCTCCTCGGCATTGTCCACGATAAAGCTGTGTCCGACGCGCTCCAGCATGGGGATGTCGTTGTAGGTATCGCCCACGGCGGCGGCATCGGCGATATCAATGCCCAACTGCTCGCACAGATGCGCGACGCCGGCGCCCTTGTCGACACCCAGGTTCATAAAGTCGATCCACTCGCGGCCGGCATTGGTGACATAGAGCTGATCCGAGAACGCGGGGTTATAGGTCTCGCGGAACGCGGGCTCGGCATCGTAGGCAGGGAAAAAGATCGAGATCTTATTGGACTCGATATCAATGCCCTCAAAGGTGTCGACGTAGTTGATTGTGTTGTAGTAGACGCTGATCTCGTCGTGGTATTGATGGTCGCGGGCGAGAACATAGAACTCGTCGTAGCAACACAGGACGGGAACGGCGCGCGGGTCCTCCGAGGCACGAGCGAGCACCTGCTGATACAGCGCCACATCGATGTTGCTCTTATAGATATAGCTGCCGCGATAGATGACGCAGGCTCCGTTGTCGGGACAAAAAGCAAGGCGGTTCTTGATGCCCTCGAACATCTCCTCGAGCTTGGGAGCGGGACGTCCGCTGGCGGGGCAGAATACGATGCCGGCGTCGGCGAGCTTGTCCAGACGCTCATCAAGACCCTGCGGCAACACGCGCTCGTCGGTGAGCAGCGTCTTGTCCATGTCGACGGCGATGAGTTTAATGTTTCCGATGTTGGCGTCTGATTCATAAGTCTGCATAAATGCGCTTTTCCGTTTCCAGATTGTTCCGGGCGTAATGACCCTCTACTATGTAATCGAGCGTATTTTCGCAGGAATGGTGCGTATTTGCACTGCAATTCACAAACTAATGAAAAAACTTTTCAGAAATTTGAATTTGTCGCTTGTACAGCAGGCACTTTAGCGTAATATAGCGACCATCGAAAACGGAGACGGCAAAAGCACCGCTTACCGAGGAAAAGGTACCGTTTGCGATATTAGAATTGCGCCCGGCGATAGGTGAAAGGAGAGGCAGATGCAGTTCGTAAAGATCATCACTACTGCAGACAATGCCATCCGACGCCAGCGCGCAATTTCCCGACGACGATAACAATCGTCTCTGTCCGTATGGGGCGAATTGCCTCAACAGAGTCATTTTGAGGTCGTTGGGTTTTAGCACGACATTGCTGCATGTTTCTAGGGCATGTTGTGCTGCTTTTTGCTATTTAACCTGATATTGCACGGTTTTTGACCTCGAAATGACTTGCAACTGACCGATGTTCTAACTGGCTACCAAGGGCGAAAGGAAACAGCCATGAGCAAGGAAAAAGTCGTTCTCGCATATTCCGGTGGTCTTGATACATCCGTATGTGTCAAGTGGCTCCAGGATGAGAAGAATCTCGATGTTGTTTGTGTCTGCGGCAACGTGGGCCAGGAGGAGACCGGTCTGGACGCCAAGAAGCAGAAGGCCCTCGACCTGGGCGTTCTGGATTGCCAGGTGCTCGATCTGCGCGACGAGTTCTCCGATGAGTTCCTGACTAAGGCTATCGCCGCAAACTCTATGTACGAGAACAAGTATCCGCTGCTCTCCGCCCTGTCCCGCCCGTTGCTCGCCAAGAAGCTTGTCGAGGTCGCTCACGAGTTTGGCGCGACCTACGTCGCTCACGGCTGCACCGGCAAGGGTAACGACCAGGTTCGTTTTGAGGCTGCCGTCAAGGCCCTCGACCCCGAGCTTAAGGTTATCGCCCCGGTTCGCGAGTGGGATCTTAAGTGCCGTCCCGACGAGGTCGCCTATGCTCACGCCCACAACGTGCCGGTTCCCGAGGGTGCCAACGACAACCCCTATTCCATCGACGACAACCTGTGGGGTCGTGCCATTGAGTGCGGCCACCTGGAGGATCCCTGGAACGAGCCGCTCGACGACGCCTGGGTTATGACCAAGAATCCCGAGGACACGCCCGACACCCCGACGTATACCGAGATTGAGTTTGAGGCCGGCAAGCCCGTCGCCGTCGACGGCAAGAAGATGAAGCTCTCCGAGATCATCATCGCACTCAACAAGATCTCGGGCGACAACGGCTTTGGCCGTCTCGACCTGGTCGAAGACCGTCTGGTGGGCCTTAAGAGCCGCGAGTGCTATGAGGTTCCCGGCGCCCTGACGCTCATCACCGCCCACAAGGCACTCGAGGATATCTGCGTCGAGGGCGACCTGCTCAAGACCAAGATTAAGCTCGAGCAAGATTGGGCCACTGCCGTGTACAACGGCCAGTGGTACAGCCCGCTCAAAAACGCGCTCGACGCCTTTATGGCCGACACCCAGAAGTTCGTGACCGGCACCGTCCGTCTGAAGTTCTTTAAGGGCAACTGTCATGTCGTCGGCCGCAAGAGCCCCTTCAGCCTCTACGACTACGGTCTGGCTACCTACGACCGCGACACCACGTTTGACGAGAAGGCCAGCGCCGGCTTTATCGAGATCGATACGCTGTCGCTCAAGACGTGGGCAAAGGTCCAGGGTCCCAGCTCCGCTGCCGCCCAGGCCTAGCGCCTCCTTTCCTTGGTATCCGCGCGGCCCATCCGCGTGATACAAAACGGGCGCACGGGGTCCCTACCTTTCGTTATGCTTGCTGACACTTCTTAACATCGGTTGCCCCTACGTTCCGCCCGCATATATGACGCCGCGCCTGCGGCTGAGTCCGAGCCCCGCCGGGGTTGTCCGGCGGGGCTCCTTCTATCAATTTGGCGGCTCTGTGCCTATATATATGAGGAGTATCCATTATGTTCAACGCTATCGCGCATGCCTTACTTGCCCTCGCGCCCGAGTTCGATGCTGCAAAGGTCGAGGACGTTCCTGTGAGCCTGAAGGCCTGGATCGATGGTTCGCAGGGCAACATCCGGAGGGAGACGTTGGGCGCCAAGTGCCTGGTGCGTCACTTCTTTGCAAATTAGCAACATGGTCCCGCGCACGGTGGGGATTGTGTAAAACTGGCGGTTGAAAAATCGCTTTAGCGACATGGCGCATTGCTTTGGGCGCTTGTTTTGGTATTTGGAGAAAGGGGACAGTTCCATGGCTCTTTGGGGCGGTCGTTTTGAGGCGGGAGTGGCCGAGGTCACGCAGGAGTTTGGCGCGTCGCTGCCGGTCGACAAACATCTCTATAAGCAGGATATCGCCGGTTCTAAGGCGCATGCCAAGATGCTGGCGGCCCAGGGCATCATCAGTGCCGAGGATGAGCAGGCGATTGCCGAGGGCCTGACCGGAATCGAACAGGACATCGATGCCGGCAACTTCACCTTCGATATCAACGATGAGGACATCCATATGTCCATCGAGAGCGAGCTGACGCGTCGCATCGGCGAGGCCGGTAAGCGCTTGCATACCGGGCGTTCGCGCAACGACCAGGTGGCGACCGATACGCGCCTGGGCGTCAAGGCTCTTGCCAAGGAGCTCATGGAGGCCAACCTGCAGTTGCGCCACGTGCTGATGGATGCCGCCAAGAAGTATGACAGGGTTATCCTGCCGGGTTATACGCACATGCAGCATGCTCAGCCCGTGCTGCTCTCGCACCACCTGCTGGCCTATTCCTGGATGTTCGCACGCGACTTTACGCGTCTAAAGGCCGCCTTCGATGCCGCTGATAATTGCCCGTTGGGAGCCGCCGCACTTGCCGGTACGAGCTATCCGCTCGATCGCCAGATGACGGCTGCCGAACTTGGCTTTGCGGGTGTGATTCCCAACTCGCTCGATGCGGTTTCCGATCGCGATTTTCTGCTCGATCTGCATTACGCCGGCTCCGTCATGGCCATGCACCTGTCGCGTCTTTCCGAGGAGATCGTGCTGTGGTCGAGCTCCGAATTTGGCTTTATCACGCTTTCCGACTCGTACTCCACCGGCTCGTCCATCATGCCGCAGAAGAAGAATCCTGACTTTGCTGAGCTTATCCGCGGCAAGAGCGGCCGTGTGTATGGCAACCTGGTGCAGCTGCTCGTGACCATGAAGGGCCTGCCGCTCGCATATAACAAGGACTTACAGGAGGACAAGGAGGGCGCGCTCGATACCGCCCACACGCTCATGCAGTGCCTGTCGGTTATGGCCGGCATGATTTCGACTTGGACCGTCAACGAGGGTGCCATGGCGCGCGAGTGCGGCGTGGGGCACCTTGCCGCTACCGATGTTGCCGATTACCTGGCCAAGCGTGGCCTGCCGTTCCGCGAGGCACACGCCGTGGTGGGCCATCTGGTCCTGATGTGTGAGAAGCGCGGTTGCAATCTTGAGAATCTGCCGTTTGAGGTGTTCCAGGAGGCAAGCCCGCTCTTTGAGCGCGATATTACCGAGGCACTCGACATCCCGTCGATCGTTGCCGCGCGCACGACCGAGGGCGGCACCGCCCCTGCCGCCGTTGCCGTGCAGTTGGGGCGCGCCGAAGCGCAGCTTACGGCCGATGAGGGTGTGTTTGGCTCGTTGACTAAGGTCGTCGAGATGGGCCACGGAGCACAGTGAGGGTTTGCCTGAAGCTGTTTGGCCAATAATTGATAAATCGTTTTTGCTTTTACGGACGTCTGCTGATGCGGACGCCCGTATTTTGTTGCCATGGGGGAGGGGGTTGTCGAGAACTTCTGTAGGACCTTTGGGCAGGTTGTGAAGGGTCTACGCTCACGGGTAGCAACCGACCGTCCGCTCGATTGGATGCGGCTGATGAGTGGCCGGATGGTACTCTAGTCGGGCTTCGAAACAGAAGTGACACATATGGAACGCTTCAATAAATTGCAGCGCTTCAATAAACAGCTTTTTGTTTAACTGCAGCTAAAACTCTGTTACGATGCAGTCCAGGCGGGTGCCGGAATGGGACTTGGGCACGCGCGAACCTACTTGAAAGGCTACCTTATGGCTATCGAGAAGACCTTCATCATGATTAAGCCCGACGCCGTGCGCGATCGCAAGATCGGCGAGATCGTTGCTCGCATTGAGCGCAGCGGCCTTGTTATCGAGCGTATGGAGATGACCACGCTCGAGCGCGCTACCGTCGAGGAGCACTACGCCCATCTGGCCGACAAGCCTTTCTTTGGTGGCCTTTGCGACTTTATGACGAGCGGTCCGGTCGTCAAGATGGTCGTTTCCGGTCTCTCCGCTGTCTCCAAGATGCGCACCCTCATGGGCGCTACCAACCCGCTTGATGCTGCTCCCGGCACCATTCGCGGCGACTTTGCTGTCGATGTCAACGCCAACGTGATTCACGGCTCCGACTGCCTGGAGAACGCTGAGATCGAGATCAAGCGCTTCTTTGGCTAAACCAGCTTTGACTCCTTAAAGCTGTTAGCGTGTGGCTTGGGCGCCGCGGAACTCCATCCGCGGCGCCCTTTTTATTCAGTAGAGTTTTGGGACATGCCTAGAAATCCTACTAAAGAGCCCCCGCTCGGATGTGAGTTCCGGGTGGGGGCATTCGTTAGCGTATGGCGTTGTGAGCCTTTAGGCCTCGTCGACGATCTTGAGGCCGCGGGTCTGGTCGATCTCGTTGAGGAGATTGACGCGGCGCTCGTGGCGGCCGCCCTCAAACTCGGCGTCGAGCCACTCGTCGACGATCATCTTGGCGAGCTCGGAGCCCACGACGCGGGCGCCAAAGGCGAGCACGTTGGTGTTGTTGTGCATGCGCGAGAGCTTGGCGCTGAAGGGCTCGGAGCACACGACGGCACGAACGCCCTCGACCTTGTTGGCGGCCAGGCTGATACCGACGCCAGTGCCGCAGATCAGGATGCCCAGGTCGACGTCGCCGTTGGCTACGGCTTTGCCCACCTTGTAGCCGGCGATGGGGTAATCAAAGCTCTCGGAGGTGTCGGTGCCAAAGTTCACGACCTCGTAGCCGCGCTCCTTCAGGTGCTCGGCGATGATATTCTTGAGCTCGACGGCAGCGTGGTCGTTACCGATACCGATCTTCATGAGTGGTTCCTCTCTGGTCCGTGCGGCGGAATTGCTAAAGGTTTTACCGCGTTCGACTGCATGATAACGCGTCTTTTGCCTAAACACTCGGGCGTTTTTTGGTCAAACGCTTTAGCGGCGGCGAACATCAGCTCATCACGAGAAATGCCGCCAATTTGTGCTTGAGCGCCGTCCGCCGGAACCGTGGTTGCGGTTTTTGATGCATTGTTATCAAATAAAGGAGCCAACTTTTTTGAGAGTCCAGCCCGTTATGCAAGCAGGAGATACCTATGCCTACCGATTCCATCCGTGATGCCGCGTTTTGCGATGTTTTGAACCGCGAGCTTGTCTGTGCACTCGGCTGCACCGAGCCCATTGCCGTTGCCTATGCAGCGGCGCTGGCGAGCCAGACGCTTGGTTGCGAACCCGATCATATGGATGTTGCCTGCTCGGGCAACATTATCAAGAACGTTAAGAGCGTGACCGTGCCCAACTCGGGCGGTATGCACGGTATTGAAGCCGCGGCCGTGCTGGGTGCCGTGGGCGGCGACGCTAAGAGCGCGCTCGAGGTGCTCGAGAGCGTTAACGATGAAGACCGCGCTCGCGTGGCCGAGCTCCTCGCCGACGCTGGCTACTGCGATGTGTCGCTTGTCGAGGGTGTGCCCAACCTCTACATCAAGGTGACTGCGACGGCCGGGGGCCATACCGCGGTCGTCGAGATTACCGATCACCACACTAATGTCACGTGCCATACGCTCGATGGTATTCCGGTATGCGGCAAGTCGGCGGGGGAGTGCGCCGCCTGCGCCGAGCGCGTGGTGGCCGAGCGTGCGGCAGATAACGCCGATACGCCCATGTCCATTGATTCCATCATCGACTTTATCGAGGACGGTGACATTGAGGGCGCCCGCGCTGCCGTTGAGCGTCAGATTGAGCTGAATGGCGCAATCAGTGCCGAGGGCCTTGCGCACGCTTGGGGTGCCGAGGTGGGTCGTACGCTGCTGGGTGCTCGTGCCGATGACGTCGCCTGCCGCGCCCGCGCCCGTGCAGCCGCCGGGTCCGACGCCCGCATGAACGGCTGCGCGCTGCCGGTTGCCATTGTGTGCGGCTCGGGCAATCAGGGCATTACCTGCGCATTACCCGTCATGGAGTATGCCGAGTACCTGCGCTGCGACCACGAGCGCCTGGTGCGCGCCGTGATGCTGTCCGATCTTATCGCTGTGCATATCAAGAGTTATATTGGTGCGCTCTCGGCGTTTTGCGGTGCTATTTGCGCCGCGTGTGGTGCCGGTGCCGCGATTACCTGGCTGTGCGGTGGCACGCGCGAGCAGATTGGCGCGACGGTCTCCAATACGCTCGGCAACGTGGGCGGCATCGTGTGCGATGGCGCCAAGGCAAGCTGCGCCGCCAAGATTTCCGCTGCCGTTGATGCGGCGATTCTGGGTCACGATATGGCCATGCAGGGTCGCGGCTTCCGCGCCGGCGAGGGCCTCATCCAGGATACCGTCGAGCAGACAATCGCCAGCATGGGCTACGTGGGCCGTGTGGGCATGAAGGACACCGACGTCGAGATCCTCAACATCATGATCGGCAAGACCCAGGTTTGCTAGTTACGCGGTTTTACAAAACCGCGTAACAGCTCGACGCTGCAAACCCGCCAGAGCGGCAATCTGCCTTTCAACTTCGGCGGCATGACCAGAAGGTCAATGCCGCCTCGTTTCAAGGCACCTTGCTCGCTCTGGCGGGTTTTCGCTGTCGTTGCCAAAACACCGGCGTTGTCGGAGTAGTCGTTGGGGACGTTCTTGTTTGACTAGTCGTTTAAGAACGTCCCCAACGACTATCCCTTACGACAGTTCGTCGGCTACTTGGTGCTCGTAGAAGGCTTCGATTACGGCGTTGAAATCGCGGGCGAAATCTTCCATGGCTCCTCGCCAGGTGGCTCGGCTTGGTTTGCCTTGGCCCACATAGGCGGTTTGAATACCGCAGGCGGGGCTGGGGAAGTCGCGCTTGGGGTCGTTGCCCACCATGAGGACCTCATGCGGCTCGAGTCCCATCACCTGAAGCTGCTCGAGATAATAGGTGGTATCGGGCTTGCAGCGGGTGGCGTTTCCCATGTGCGTCACGAGCTCGAAGGGGGCGTCGGCCAGGTCGCCCCAACCCATGCGGCACTCGATGGCCCCCTGCGGAAAGCTGGGGTTCGTAAAGAGCGCGCAGCGCAGGCCCGCGTCCTGCACGGCCTGAAGTGCGGCGTGTGCGCCCGGCATAGCATGGGCGTTGATGACGTCGTCATTCTTGTGGGGAAGAACTTCGCGATCGTAGTAGGTAAACGCCTCGTAGATGAGTGGGTCCGAGAGGCAAATGCCGCACCGGCGCTCAACCTCTTCTTGGTAGAACTCAAGATTGGTGCGATTGTCCGTGCCGCTGCGGCGATTGGCGTTGAGGTCGACCAGGATGGTGCCGAGGCGCGCCATCGTGCCACCGCGGCTGCGACGTCCGATGTCCGCGAGCATCGACGAGACATCCTTAAAATAGCGAAGGATAAACGCGTTGAGGTTGATGCTAAGAAGCGTCTCGTCCATATCGAAAACGACTGCTT
>CAUFXK010000047.1 GCA_959596495.1 uncultured Collinsella sp.
AGGTGCGCATCCGGCAGCTTCGCGGTCATGCTCCAGAACGGGAGCGTGATGATGCCGGGGGTCATCTCGCCCACGCCGAGCTCCAGCAACAGCACGCGGCGATCGCTGCGCTCGCGCACGAAGCGCTCGTATCGTCCGAGGCTCTCGCGCCAGGCCGCACCCTGCAGAAACGTGTCGTCGCGCACCCACGGCACAAGCTGCCAGCCGCAGTGCGGGCATCGGGGGACATCCTCGCTGAGGACCTCGAACCCCGCCATGCCCGCGAGCATGCGCTCGACGTAGGGGCTCGCGTCGAAGAGCTCGTCGCAGCATGGCTGCTTGCACTGAAGGTGCGCGAAGCTTCCCTGATAGTTGCAGATCCTCTCGGTGGGAAACGTCTTCTCGACTTGGGTGTCCACATTGGTGCTCAGGATGAAGTAGTCCTTATGGCCGATGAGGGACCGTAGGTCGAGATAGGGCTGCGAGGCCAGCTCGCGCAGCATGAAGTCGATGTATCGCGCATAGTATGCCCATCGCTGCTCGAGGCTGGGGTAGAGGTGGTAGAAGCCGTCGAAAAGGCTCTTGAAGCCAAAGGCTTGCTGCCAGTCCGTCATTCCGGCGCGCGCCATGCCTGCGCGGTTGTAATGGTTGAACCCGGCGGCGCTTGACATGCCCGAGCCGATGCCGACGATGATGGCGTCGGCATCGTCGATAAGGCTTCGAAGCCTATACGCTTCCCTCTCTAGAGACGGCATTGGGCAATCTCCTCGAAAGCCGGGGCCATATCGCCGTCAACGAGAATCGTCTCGCACGATGCATCGGGCGCCATAGCCTGGCTGTAGTTGAACACGATGTAGGTGGCGTGCTCGCAGACGTTCGCGATCTGGGCGAGCATGTGCTTTATGATGCCGTTGCGCAGTCCCACGCCAAGTTCGAGGATGGCGACCCTGCCGTTGCGATGGGCTTGCACAAGGCGCTCGAGCTCCTCGAGCTGGGCCGTGGCGAGGGCGTCTGGATGGGCGAGACGCCGCTCGTCGATCGACGTGCGTATGCCCCCCTCCGTCTCGAGCACGCGGTTCTCGTCGAACCCGGCGCGCGCGAAGTGCCCGTCGATGTTGCATGTGACCACGAAGGTGTCGGCGTGCTCCGTAAGACGCCGCAGCCCGTTCATGAGCGAGCCGGGCTCATATTCGAGATACTCCTTTTGATGGAACCGCTCGGCCCATCGGCGTCGCACGCTGGCATCCGGGGAAGCGAGCCCCTGCAGTATGCAGCCGATGCCGTCTGCCTGGGCGAGGTCCCCGTACGCCTCTTGGAAATGAGCATCGGCGCAGAAAAGGTTGAGCCCCTCCGCCATGTCGAGTCCGTTGCTAGCGCCGATGATGACAAGATCCGCTTCGGCTAGCGCCCTGCCTATGCGAACTGCTTTCGCCGTCTCCATGCGCTACCTCCCCAGCGTCTTGCGCACGTCGGCAAGCACGTCGGCGATGTCGGCGCGAACGGCGAGCCCCCGATCCTCGATCGCGCGGGGGAGAAACTGCGTCTTGTTGTTTACGGCGATGTAGCTGGCCTGCGGTAACTGCGCCGTGAGGGCCCAGAACGGCTCCTGGATAAACGCGGGCGTCATGCGGCCCACACCCAGCTCGAGGAAGAGGATCCTCTGCCGTGCGTGCGCGTCGAGCCATTC
The DNA here is from genome assembly GCA_959596495.1 of uncultured Collinsella sp. Lineage (GTDB taxonomy): Bacteria > Actinomycetota > Coriobacteriia > Coriobacteriales > Coriobacteriaceae > Collinsella. The sequence continues at coordinate 1,667 of CAUFXK010000047.1, forward strand.
GGACACCTTGCGGTACTGCTCCTCGTAGAGTTCGCCCTGCAGGAAGTTGCCGTAGCCGCGAACCCAGGGGAACGCCTCTGCCCCGCAGTGCGGGCAGCGCGGCACGAGCTCTGTCGGAACCTCAAGGCCGTCTCCCATGGCCTCTACCATGTTGGAGACCGGCTCGACCGCATCCCACACCGCGTCGGTGCAACAGCGGGAGCACTGAAAGAAGCGGTGGTCGCCTTGGATCTCTGCCACTTTCTCCCAGGGATAGAGCTTCACAAACTGCGTGTCCTGGTTGGTGGTGAGCACGAAGAAATCCTTCTCGGCGAGAATGGCGTCGAGGTCCCTGTAGGGCTTGCGCAGCGGGGCGTTGAGCGTGGTGTCGAGGAAGGTGGCGAGGTATCCCCAGCGCGCCTCGGCGGTGGGCCAGCGGTAGAACGACCCCTCGAAAGCGCCCTTGAAACCGTAGCGCTCGGCGAATTTGCCGAAATGCTTGCGATAGGTCGCGTTGTCCTCGTAGTAGAAGTCGCCGCCGCCCGCCGCGGAGAGCCCGGAGGCCCCGCCCACCAGCACGCAATCGGCTTCTTCGATCATACGGGCGAAGTCCTCGATTTGCTGGTCGTAGGGCTCGGGCTCGCGGTCACTCAGCTCATAGGGCGTGCTGCCGCTGCGGTAGGCGGCATGAAGGGAAAACGATCGGTTGGTGAGCTCGATAACGAGCTGCTCGTACAGGGTCACTGGATACCTTCTTTCAGCTATTATAAACAGGTGTCTATAAAAAGTATCCATGTCGATTTGCTTAAGAGCAATGAACAGCTTCGGCCTGCTGTCGATAAACGAGCGTTTGCCGGGCATTGTCGAGCGTTGCAATTGGAGGGGTAATGGAAGCGGGGAAGATCGATCGTCGCCGACGCTATACACTCTCGGTCATACGGGAGGCGTTCTTCGCGCTGCTGGCCGAGGTCGGCTTCGCGAAGATGACGGTAGCGGATATTTGCCGCCGCGCCGATATCAACCGTGGCACGTTCTATCTGCACTACGAGGACAAGTTCGCCCTGCTCGACGCGCTTATCGACGAGGCCTTGGCGGCGGTGCCGCCGCTCGAGGGAACGGAGGCGGGTGCCCTCTGCCAGCGTCCGCCGGCAAACGATGACTATTATCTGCTCTACTCGGATGACGACGCGTACGCCCGGGTGGCACAGCGCGTCGTCGAGCGCGGCGCCGAGCAGATGGTTCCCTCGATCATGGAGGAGACTGGGCTTTCGCGCGAGGACGCCTATCTGCTCTTCGTCCACAACGTCCAGGGAAATCTCGCGGTCAACCGCCTGCTCGGTTGGAGGCGAGGGCCCGAGTTTGCTCACGCTCAGGAGCTGCTCAGCGCCTATTCCGAAGGGGGCATGCGGGCGGTATCGGCTCGTCACGATCCTCGTAGCTCGTCTTGACCGCATGTCATTTCAGGTAGGTGGCGTTGCTATGGGCCCTCTTTGATTTTCGACGTTGTATAAGGCAATCGCAATCGTCTTGAGCTTCTTTAGGGAACTTGAACAAGAGATATGGCCTGCTGGCGATTGATTAACACCATTCGTTTTGGTTACAAGAAAGCATGCTGCGCGCCTGCAGCATGAGGGAGAGGGAATCCTATGAATATCGTTGTATTGAGCGGCAGCCCGCGTAAGGGCGCTAATACCGATACCATGGTCGAGGCGTTTGCGGAGACCGCGCGTGAGGGCGGCCATACGGTCGAGGTCATCCGCGTTGCCAGCAAGAAGATCGCCGGCTGCTTGGGATGCCAGTACTGCTTCGCCCATGAGGGCGTCTGCGTGCAGAAGGATGACATGGCCAACGTGATTGAGTCGCTGAAAGACACCGACATGGTTGTCTTCGCTTCGCCTATCTACTGGTTTGATATCACTGCGCAGGAAAAGACCGCCATCGACCGCCTGTACGCCTTCGGTGCCACGGGATTCCCGTTCACCAAGACGGCCCTTTTACTCGATAGCCACAGCGAGGGTGTCTATGATGCGGCGATCGCTATGTACAAGTCAACCTGCGCGTACTGCAAGTGGGAGGACCAGGGCATTGTCACCATCAGCGGTATGACCGAGCGCGACAGCATGGCATCCTCGCCCAAGTTGAAAGAGGTGCGAGAGCTCGCTCGCAAGCTCGCCTAAGGGCAAGAAGAGCGCATGGCAATCAGCACTAGCGGAAATGCTTGCTGCCCTTACCAAGAAGAGTGCTGATTGCCATGCGCTGATGCCCTTTCGGACAATCTCGGCGTGCTAGGAGGCCTTCTCGCTCAGGAACTCCCTGAATGCGGGGATGTCGAAGCCGACGAGGCCACGTCCGCGTTTCCCGATAACGCCGTCCTCGAGGAGGCGGCGCTTGTACTGGCTTGCGTAGTTGCTGGCGACGCCCATACGCTTGGCGATCTCCGAGACCCTGCTGGATCCAGAATCAGGCAGAAGATTGTGAGTGAAAATCGGGAGTAGCACTCCCGATTTTGACCAATTAACGTTTGTACGAGATAATAGGCTCCATAACGGGAGGCGATTCTATGTACATCGAGCGCGAAATTGAACAGACGATAGATTCGATGCTGGGACAGGGAAAAGTTGTCCTGGTGACCGGAGCGCGCCAAGTTGGGAAGACGACGGTTCTCAAGCAACATCTAGGCGACCGATTCGACTATGTTTCGATGGAGAACCCGCGGGATTATCTTCTTGCAAAAGAGGATGCCGCCCTGTTTTTCGAGTCTCATGATTCGCCGATCATCATTGATGAGATTCAGCGCGTGCCTGAGCTTTTTTCTCCGGTGAAGTGGGTTGTCGATCAATCAGAGGAGAAGGGCCGAATCGTCCTCACGGGATCCCAGACATATCACCTCATGAAAGGGGTGAGCGAATCTTTGGCGGGGAGGATTAGAATTCTGGAGATGCCCTCTTTGAGCTTGCGAGAGCTTGTTGGTGGTTCCCAGGGCCCTCGTCCGTATATCCCCAAAAAGGTTTCCTTGGCCTCTAAGATGTCTTCGGGAAATATTTGGAACATCATCCATAGGGGTTCGATGCCCGAACTGCAAGACCCAAATATCGATTGGGACTCCTATTATTCCGACTACGTTGCCGCATATCTCGAACGCGATGTTCGCGATCTTGTAAACGTGAAGGATGAGGCGAAGTTCTACAGCTTTATGGTCGCGTGCGCAGCAAGAACGGGGCAACTGTTAAATGCCACCGATATTGGAAACACCGTTGACGTCGACCGTAAGACGGTGAAGGCTTGGCTCTCGGTTTTGCAGGCGTCGAACATCGTTCGGATTGTCGAGCCCTTTTGGCCTAATGTCGATAAGCGTCTGACCAAGACCCCTAAGATATTCTTTATGGATACAGGTCTTGTTTGTCATCTAACGAGGTGGATAACGCCGGAGCAATTGCGCAACGGGGCCGCGGCGGGGCATATATTTGAGACGTTCGTTGTCTCGGAAATTTTGAAGAGCTTTATGAACGCGGGGAAGAGCCTTCGCGACGTATGGTTCTATCGAGACCAAAAGAAGCGCGAAATTGATTTGCTCATTCAAGAGGGCCATATTCTCCATCCCGTCGAGGTGAAGATGTCAGCCACGGTGGGCAAAGATGCAGTAAAGAATTTTTCCTGTCTCGAGGGCCTGACCGGCTATGAAATTGGGTTTGGACACGTTGTCTGTCAAACCCCGGATCCATACCTTATTACCAAGGATGTCCAAGCGATTCCCGTGTGGGGCATATGATATACGTTGCAACGAGCGGGGCCCGGAGCGCGATGTTGCTGCGCTCCGGGCCCCGCTGCTTTGTAAAACCATGACGGTTTAGTCGCCGTTGTTTTAGTCAAACAAACTCGGCATGTCATTTTCCTTCATGAGGGCGCCGGCGGAGGGCAGGCTCTGCGCGGTGAACTTCTCGGCCGAGACGCCGGCGCCAAGGATTTCCTCGGTCGTGCCGACGGTGGTGACCGAGCGGCCCTTCTTGGCCGTAAAGGCCTGGACGCCCTGCGTGTTGGTGGTCGTCTTGGTCTTGAGCAGCGACGTGTTGAAGTTCATCAGGCGGTAGTCGCTCGAGACCAGCGCGAGGTCGCGGTCCTCCTTGAGCACCTGCGCATACAGCAGCTTGCTGCCGCCGTAGATGGCGTTCTTAAGGCGCTTGCGGTTGGTCTTGGTAGCGTATCCAGAAAGCGCGACACGCACCACGCGGCCGTTCTCAAAGACGAACAGCACGTCGGCCTTGTAGTCCTCGGGGTCGATGACCCAGATGACGCTCTCGTCGGGTTCCATCTCAAGATCGGTCGGAAGGTACGAGCCCAGCTGGGCCGACTTGGTGTCCTCAAACGCCGTGACCTTGCACTTGTACACCTGGCTCTTGTTGGTAAAGACCAGCAGCTCGTGGGTGTTGGAGGACGGGAACTCGATAAAGGGTTTGTCGCCGTCCTTGTACTTGAGCGTGGTCGCCTTCTTGAGCACGCGGTCCGTCATCTTCTTTAGGTAGCCATCGCGCGAGAGCATGATGGTGACCGGGTACTCCTCGACCTCGGGCTCCAAGCTTACCTCGATAACCTCATGGGGCTCGATCCTGCCCGTGCGGCGCGGCATCACGTACTTCTTGTTGACCGCTGCTAGCTCGTCGCTGATGACCTTCTTGATGTTCTCCTCGCTGGAGAGGATCTCCTCAAGCTCGGCAATCTCGCCCTCGAGCTTGGCGATGTCCTTGGTGCGGTTGAGGATGTACTCCTCGTTGATGTTGCGGAGCTTAAGCTCGGCGACAAACTCGGCCTGGGTCTCGTCGATGTCGAAACCCTTCATAAGGTTGGGTACAACCTCTGCCTCGAGCTTAGTGCCGCGGATGATGGCGATGGCCTTGTCGATGTCGAGCAGAATTGCCTCAAGGCCGTGCAGCAGGTGCAGGCGCTCGGACTTTTTGCCCAGGTCAAAGTTAATGCGGCGACGCGTGGACGCAATACGCCACTTGACCCACTCGTGCAGAATCTGGCGCACGCCCATAACACGGGGATAGCCGTCGACGAGCACGTTGAAGTTGCACGAGAACGAATCCTGCAGCGTGGTCGAGCGATAGAGCTTGGCCATGAGCTTGTCGGGGTCGACGCCGCGCTTAAGGTCGATGGCGATGCGCAGACCCGAAAGGTCGGTCTCGTCGCGGATGTCGGCGATCTCCTTGACCTTGCCCTCCTTGGAGAGCTTGACGATGCGTTCGATGATGACATCGGTCTTGGTGGTGTAGGGGATCTCGTACACCTCGATGATGCGCTCTTCGGGAATCCAGCGCCAGCGGGAGCGAATCTGGAAGCTGCCAAGACCGGTCTCGATGATCTTCTCCATCTCCTCGCGGCGGTAGATAATCTCGCCGCCGGTCGAGAAATCGGGCATGGGCATGTACTCGAGCAGGTCGCAGTCGGGGTCCTTCAGGTAGTGCATCGTGGCGGTGCAGACCTCGTTGAGGTTGAAGCCGCAGATATCGGACGCCATAGCGACGCCGATGCCCTTGTTGGCCGAGACGAGGATGTTGGGGAACGTGGTGGGCAGCAGACGCGGCTCCTTCATGGCACCGTCGTAGCTGTCAACGAAGTCGACCGGGTCCTTGTCGATGTCTTTGAAGATCTCGGCGCTGATGGGGGAGAGCTTGGCCTCGGTATAACGCGAGGCGGCGTAGCTCAGGTCGCCCGAATAGTACTTGCCAAAGTTGCCCTTCGACTCCACGAAAGGAGCAAGCAGCGCCTCGTTGCCCGTGGCCAGGCGCACCATCGTCTCGTAGATGGCGGCGTCGCCGTGTGGGTTGAGCTTCATGGTCTGGCCCACGATGTTGGCGCTCTTTTGGCGCTCGCCCTTGAGCAGGCCCATCTTGTACATAGTGTAGAGCAGCTTGCGGTGCGAGGGCTTAAAGCCGTCGATCTCGGGGAATGCACGCGAGACGTTGACGCTCATAGCGTAGGGCATGTAGTTGACCTCGAGCGTCTGCGTAATCGGCTGGTCGGTGACCTCGGAGTGCAGGCCGATGACGTTCTCGGCGTTGACCTGCTTTTTCTTGGGCTGGTTCTTCGTCTTCTTCTTTGCCACGATTTCCTCTTGAACTTCTTATGGGCCGTCGTTATCGATTTGCTGCTACTGCAGGTCCAGCTGGTCCAGGTATTCCTTGCCGTGCTCGGAGATGTGACGCTTGCGGCCCGTCTCGTCGTTGCCCAGCAACAGGTTGAACATGGTCTCCATCTTGGTGACGTCCTCGGGTTCTACCTTGATCAGGCGGCGCGTCTCGGGGTTCATGGTGGTGAGCCACATCATGTCCGGATCGTTCTCACCAAGACCCTTGGAGCGGTTGATCGAGCACTTCTGGTCGCCAATCTCCTTGAGGATGCCGTTCTTCTCGAGCTCGGTGTAGGCAAAGTAGGTCTTCTCTTTGCAGTTGATCTCGTAGAGCGGCGACTCGGCGATATACACGTAGCCCTCGTCGATAAGCGTGGGCACCAGGCGATAGAGCATGGTGAGCACAAGCGTGCGGATGTGATAACCGTCGACGTCGGCGTCCGTACAGATGATGACCTTGTTCCAGTTGAGGTTGTCCAGGTCAAAGGCGCCAAGGTTCTTGATGCGCTTGTCCTTGATCTCCACACCGCAGCCCAGCACGCGCATGAGGTCCATGATGATGTCGGACTTAAAGATGCGCGGGTAGTCCTCTTTCAGACAGTTGAGGATCTTGCCTCGGACGGGCATAACACCCTGGAACTCGGCATCGCGCGAGGTGCGGATGGCGCCTGCTGCCGAGTCGCCCTCTACGATGTAGATCTCGCGACGGCTCTTGTCCTTGGAGCGGCAGTCGATGAACTTCTGCACGCGGTTGGCCATGTCGGTCTTCTGCTGCAGATTGGTCTTGATGCTCTGGCGCGTCTTCTCGGCGTTCTCGCGCGAGCGCTTGTTGATGAGCACCTGCTCCATGATCTTGTTGGCGGCGTCTTTGTTCTCGATCAGATAGGTCGAGAGGCGCTCCTTAAAGAATGCCGTCATCGCCTGCTGGATAAAGCGGTTATTGATGGCCTTCTTAGTCTGGTTTTCGTAGGACGTCTGGGTGGAGAAGCAGTTGGTCACCAGCACCAGACAGTCCTGGACGTCCTGCCACTTAATGCCGCTCTCGTTTTTGTTGTACTTGCCCTGTTGCTTGATGTAGGCATCGATGGCGCTGGTCAGAGCACTACGGGCGGCCTTTTCGGGCGAACCGCCGTTCTCGAGCCATGACGAGTTGTGGTAGTACTCCTGCATCATGAAGGTGCGCGAGAAGCACATGCACGCGGTGATCTTGACGTTGTAATCGGGCAGGTCCTCGCGGTCGCGACCGCGACGGTCAGCCTCGATAAAGAAGGGCTCGGTAAGGTAGTCGGTACCGACCTTCTCGAGCACGTAGTCCTCGATGCCCTTGGGATAGCAAAAATCCTCTTCGGAAAACTCGCCATCGTCGCCCTCAATGCGCAGGCGGAAGGTCACGTTGGCGTTGACCACGGCCTGGCGGCGCATGGTCTCGCGATACCAGTCGTGGGGAATGCTGATCGAGGTAAAGACCTCAAGATCGGGGCGCCACTTGATGGTGGTGCCGGTGCGGTCCTCGTCGCTGGGCTCGATCTCAAGCGCTTTCTTTTTGGCACCAACGACCTTGCCTTTCTTAAAGTGCAGGGAGTACTTGTTGCCGTCGCGCCAAACCGTGACGTCCATGTACTCGGATGCGTACTGGGTCGCGCACGAGCCCAGGCCGTTGGTACCGAGCGAGAAGTCGTAGTCGCCGCCCTGGTTGTTGTTGTATTTGCCACCTGCGTAGAGCTCGCAAAAGACGAGCTCCCAGTTAAAGCGCTTCTCGGAGGGGTTCCAGTCGAGCGGGCAGCCGCGGCCGTTGTCCTCTACCTGAATGGAACCATCGCGAAAGGCGGTAAGGGTGATGAGCTTGCCGTAGCCCTGGCGCGCCTCGTCAACGGCGTTGGACAGGATCTCGAAGGCGGCATGCGCGCAGCCGTCGAGTCCGTCCGAGCCAAAGATAACGGCGGGGCGCAGACGTACACGCTCCTCGTCTTTGAGCTGGCGGATACTGTCGTTACCATAGTTTGCGGTGTTTTTTGCCATACTCGCTCTCTCGATGCTCCTTTGCTGCGTTTTAGTCATATAGATAGTCAAGGTAGCATAGCCCAGCCCACAGACGATTCCACCCAACACGAAATCCATCGAACAATCGTTCGGAATTCGATGGAGATTCGTTTACTCGGACAAAACCGAGTCGGTTTTGTCCGAGTAAGTTTGAATAGTGAATCGAAGTTGTTGTGTCCGCATGGCGATGACGAACATGATTTTCATAATGACAGATATAGTTGACATCTTCTGATGGATGCAATATATTTCTGTCATGTTGCAACGGATATCTGTCCACATTTACGAAAGGGGCTCCATGCCGGGTAAAAAAAACCTTCGCATGAAGGCGGCGCGCGCGGCGGCTGGCCTTTCGCAAGCCGACTTGGCCGAGGCCGTGGGCGTTACGCGCCAGACTATCGGTCTTATCGAGGCGGGCGGCTACAACCCCACGCTCAATTTGTGCGTGGCAATCTGTAAGGTGCTGCGCGTTACGTTGAACGACTTGTTTTGGGAAGACGAAACCGACGCCGACCCTAATACTCTTTAGGAGTTCGCTATGAAATATGAAGATCTGAAAATCGTGCAAAAGTGGCGTGAATATGCCGGCCCAAAGGATGAGCGCCTGGAGGCGGAAAGCGCAAAGATCTACAAGATTGGTTTCGTACTGCTTTCGTTTGGCATGTTGATGATCTTTTTCTACCAGTTTATAGCTCGACAGGTCGCGTGGGTTCACAGCGACGCCAGTGAAATGCCGCATGGCTTTGCAACGCCGTTCGAGGTAGCCATGTATTTGTGGCTCGTTCTCGTGATGTTGATTTGCGCAGGACTGCAAACGCGGAAGGGCTATGTCGACACCAATCGTTTTGGGCAAACCGAGCATCTTCCTGTTGGATATTTCCTGCTTCTCAGCGGTCTTAGCGGCGCCGCGTTCGCGCTTGTTATTGCCGCAATGCGCTGTATTGCTGAGGCGCAGATCGTACCACTCGAAAGCGTCTTTTGGTTGGCGAACCTGGCCACGGGCGTGTTCTGCGGTGCGACGATTTTCGCGGCCACGTTTGCTGGCCTGTGCGCAACGTTTTTCACGGCGAAAAGACGCCGTGCCAAGCTCGAGGCAGAATTCGACTCCACTGACGATATCTAATGCGAAATGGGCTGGCTCTGGGTATCCAGAACCAGCCCATTTGATGTTCGATGAGCCGAGTCGGCGTCTCTCACAAAAGTAACTAGGAGCTAGCGAGGCCTATCCGAATTGACCTCCTTGGCGGTGTCTTTTTCGAGCGCCGTGCGGCGGGCGCTGTAGGCGACGAGGCCGGCGCCTGCCGCGGCGAGTGCTGCGGCGGCTGCCGCAAGGGGGACGTTGACATCGCCCGTGCCCGCAAGCGCGCCCGCTTTTCCGGAGCGCTTGTTATTGCCGTGATCCTTGCCCCTGCCAGAGCTACTGCCGCCACCGGAGTCGCTTCCGTCGGAGCCACCTCCACTCGAGCCACCGTCGCCGTCTGCTGTCATCGGGGCGTCGTGAAGTCCCGTCGTATCCGCGCCGTCGCATACGCCGACCTGAACTTCTGAGCGTTCGCATGCCGCGTCGGGCACATGAAGCTCGTGCAATACGGCACCCAGTGCCGAGTTTGCGCCGGGTTGGATTTCCTCGAGCGTCACGGGGTCGAGCGCTACCAGGTCGCGCGCCTTTGCGTAGAGCGTTACGCGTTTGCCCACCTCGTCGCCCCAGCTCTCCGGGATTGCAAAGCTCATGCGGAACTGTGCCGTGCAACCCGGTGCCAGCACGGCGTTGCCGTTGTCGGCTACCAGCGGGTGCGTTGCAAAACGCGCGCCCAGCGTCTCGAGCGCGTATTTCTCGCGTGCCATATCGTTGGCCGAAGCATCCTCGGCAAGCTCTGGATCGTAGATCGAAGCCATGCGTGCGTTCACTCCGAATCCGATGGATGCGCTGGAGAACGGCTGGCTGGAGCCCTCTCGGTACAGATCGATCGTGCCGGCGGTCAGCAAGGTGTTGCCGTCGTTTCGCACCGTGACCATGAAGGATTCGCCTGCTGCTCCGGGCACCACCGCGCCCGAGGTGGCGACCGCGCCCGTCGGAGTGGCACACGCCACCAAGGGCACTTCGATGCCGTGCAGCTCTGCCTCGCTCTTCTCCGCGCTTACAATGTGCGTGGCGAGCGCGGAGAGCATGCCTCCCGACGTCAAAAATGTCGTTATCTGATCGACGGGATGGTCCAGCTCGCACATCACGAACGGTTCCGTGAACAGATCGCCTGCCAAGGTGCTGGCGAAGATGCGGAAGTGCTTGCCCATCACTGCTACCGGGTTGCCTTCTTCGTCGTAGGTTTGTCCCACCTTGCCATCGGTGTTCTCTACATAGAGCACACATCTGCCGTTGTTGCTTACGCTAAACGATGCCGGGCCACAGCCTGCGGCACCCACAGGCTGCGTTGCAAATGCCGATGCGCCTCGCGTCCAAGTAATATGCTGCAGTTGCTCGTTGACGGTTGCCAAAAAGCCCGAATGTTGTGGCCACGGCACCGCACGGGGTACCGCGGCGTCCGGCGGCATAACGCCCCAGCCCGCAATGGACTGGCCGATCACGGCGTACGATGCGCAGCCGCAACCTTCTGCGGTCTCGTACACAACGGGCACCACCATTTTGCCGTTGATATTTTCGGGTGCGCCCAGCTCGATACTCGACGGTGCCTGAGGAAAGCGGAGAACTTGGCGGAACGTCAAGCTGTCGCCCAAATCATCCGACCACAGGGTGAAGCACTCCAGCGCAACCTCAGCCTCGCTGCCGAGCGCCTTTTCTGCGGTGGTTCCGCGGCGGTGGAGGTAGGCACCCGACAGGCGCCCGTCGACCAGCGTCTTGCCCACCGTGATACGCGGGCACTGCAGGCAATGGTAGCCATCCTCTTGCAAGCGGCCGCGCGAGATGCTGCGCCATGACGTATGCGACACCACGCGAACTCCGTCGTTGCTTATGCGCAGGCGCACGACGGACAGTATGCCGGATGTGCTTGCCGTATCGAAAAGGGTACCATCGCCGTCGCGTCGCTCGCCCGAGACCAGCAACACGTAGGCGTCCCGGTTTCCTCTTCCGTCCGCATATTCCACCACGTCGAAGTCGTAATCGTATATGCCGTCGCGCTCCACGTCGCCCTCGCCAAACCCAAGGGGAAAGTCCACGGGCGCGGGAGCGGACCACGTGCCGTTTGCCTTTGTGTGCACCACCAGGCGCGAGCGGCCATTGTCGCCGTAGCGCACCGAGGCGATACGGAACAGGCATTCTACGCCGGCAATCATTGCCAGCTTCATGTGAGCTTCGCTGAGCACGCCAGTAAACAGCACGTTGTCGTTCGAGGGCTTGATACCGCCACGCTCGTCTTCCGACACGCCGGCAGAATTGGCGTTGGGGTCCGCAGCGGCGTCCTTCGCCTGCCCGATATGGGTGTACGCATACATCGGCGCGGCGTTTTCGTCGTTCTCTATCAGTGCATGGACGAAATGCTCGATCTGTCCCGTGTCGTCGCTTTCTGCATCCGCCTCGAGCTCAATGCGCGTGACCGCTTGATCCCAATCGCGCACGACAGGCGCGGCGTTTACGGCAGTGGCCTTAACCTCGGCGCGTGCGAGCAGCTCGGCGTTGGTGACGATGGTGGCCGATGCGATAAATTGCGGCACGCCGCCCGCCTCGATGTTGCCGGGCGTGCCGAAGCAGGCATCCAACGTGTAAGGCGTATCTCCACCCAATGCGAGCTCAGAGCGCTGGAGCACATACTGGTTGCCATTGTTCACCGACATATTCCACGAATCGAGGAGTGTGGGCCACGACCCCGACCAAGCCTTGGTGGTCCACTTGAACATTACGAACTGGAGTATCACATCGACATCGACGTCTGCACCTACACGCAGTCGCGGAAGCTGGTGTCCATCTGCCTTCTCGTACCCAATGAACAGCGTGAGGGATGCGGCGCCGCGCACGGCAGACGAAGCGACGCCTGCAACGCCGGCGCCAAAGGTGACGGCGAGCCCGATCTGGATGGTGAACGAGCCCGACGTGTTTGAATAGTCGAGCGAAATGTTTTTAAAAAACGCCGCGCCGCTGCCGTGCGTGTGGGCACCCACGGCGAGCGCCAGTTTTGCCAGCACCCAGGGATTGACGTTTAGGAAAAACGGCACCGGTCCTAGGGTAAACTGCTCGGTCCAATTGAGGTCGGTTCTTACCTGGAAGAGGGCCTTAATATTGCCGTATGCGGGGTCGTTGTTGTCACCCCAGGTTTTGCCCACCCAATCGTAGGCAAGCGAGCCGTACAGCTGTGTGGCGATATCCATCGTGAACAGCAGCGTGCAATGGTGGCGAAGGAGCTTGGTGTTTCTTGGATCGGTACCCGAACCGGCACTCATACTCTTGTACTGATTCCACTTCCCCTCCATCTCGTCGAGGTAGCGGTTTGCCTGCTTGGCGCCCGACTCGCGCGGCGATTTCTTCCAGTACTCTGGATCAGGGTTGCCCGAATCGTTCATATAGCTGGCTGGTTTGTATCCTCCGCCAAACAGCACGTATCCAGCAAATGAGAAATCGAAAAGGATCGGAAATGTGGGCATCCAACACGTGAACTTATTACCACCGATGCCGGGAAACGCCGCTGGGAAATCAAACGGAGTGATCTCTTGGCCCATGGTGGTGGGAATGATGGTGGTCGAGCCCGATTCCGCCTTTGCGGCCGGCGCGGTGACAACGGCCATAGGGGATGAAAGCGTGTAGGTTTTGCCCTGATAGTCGAGGACAAAGCGCAGCTTGCACCCTTCTTCCAGAAGGCCCGAAGCTGCATCGAGGAACGTGTCTTCAAGCGTGAACGTTGCCAGATTATCCGAATCCGATGCACTGGCCTTGACTTGGCCAATCTGCGTGACGGTTTCGGATGAGCTGCCCGCGGCAGGCGTCACTTTGTTGATGCGCAGCGTTGCCTGTCCGCCCTGTGGCAGATGTGCCTGAACGGTAAAGGCGTGCGTATCGGGCTGCTCGTTTGCCGTGTCGTCCTTCGGCAATGCCATGAACGTGGCTTCAGCGTACTGGATGTCCCATTCGTCGAACGTGAGCTGTCGAAAGTACGGCTCGCCATCGGAGAGCGGACGTGTGGGTGCGGTAATGGCGGTGCCGCCTTGGACACGCGCGAGGGGAATCTCGACATCACGGTAGCCCGCCATGCTAATGGAGATGCCGCCGTTAAAGTCGTACGCGTCGAGAAGCGTTGCCTCGTCCACGTAGCCTTCCGAAAGCGGCGCGATTTCAAAGATGGCGGTGCCCTCGTCATCGGTCGTGGCGGCGAGCTGCTTGCCCGCGGCGTAGCGCGACGCGAGCGTGACCTGGGCTCCCTTGATGGGCATATTCTTGTTGGCGACGTCGACCACGACCACACCAAACATGGTGCGCGAGAGAACGAGCACCCTGAAGGG
>CAUFXK010000048.1 GCA_959596495.1 uncultured Collinsella sp.
CAACGGGACTCGAACCCGCGAGTGTCAGCTTGGGAAGCTGATGCCTTACCACTTGGCGATGCCCGCATATGTGGGGGATAGTATAACGCGGTTGTCTTGTTCTATACAAGGGTGACGATGCTTGTTTTAGCTGTGGAGAATCGTCCTGAAAACAGGCCAATTGTGGAGATAGGGACCTGTACGTTCTTCTATTTACCATTGTCTACCTGCAGATTTATTCCATTGTCTTTCGTAGGCGCCATTTGTCAGATATCGGGCAAGCGTTTGGTCAGGTTCCGGTACTTACCCGCATGAACCTTGGGGGTAGCCTCATCCTACGCGCCGCGGCCTCCCCATGCGGCGCACGAGGGATAAGGAGCAGCTATGTCCAACACACCCACGCACTCTGTCCACAGCGCAATCACAGCAGGATCGCTGCTCCTAGTCCTCTTTTTACTTTTAGGCTGCATGACACCGGATGCCGCGCTCGCCGTCGACGGTTACGAATCGCTCGGATTCCGCACCATCAGCGATGAATGCGGGCCTTTTGGAGTTGGCAAATACGAGGCGCAGGATTCTTCGATTGCCTACTGCATGAACCAGGAACGCTTTGGCCCCAGCACACCGGGCGGCCCCTGGCTCACCTACAATCAGGGCTGGGTATGGCTCGAAGACGAATTCGCGGCCATCATCTGCCATGGCTACCCCACTACCACAGCCTTTGGCGGGCATAACCTATCCCCCGATCGAGCACGTGCCGCAACCCAACTTGCCGTCTGGATGCTCAACGGCACCACCCATACCGACGGATCATTCTCATATACATCCGCCCAGGGCGTCACAAAGAGCGGAAACTTTTCCGGCGACAATGAGGTCGTTGCCGCGGCGCGCTGGCTCCACGACAGCGCAAAGTCGGGAAGCATTAAAGCCGCACCGCATCGCGCGCGGCGCTATTTGGGAACTGTGTCGGGCGGCAGCAAGCGTCAAGACATGCTCTACGTGCTCCCGGCCGTCTCCGTATCCTTCCAAAAACAGTCAGCCAACGCCGCCATCACGAGCGAAAACGATACCTACAGGCTCGACGGAGCGAGGTTCGACATCTATGAGAGCGCCGGCGACAAGCGTGTCGGCAGCATCCAGATGGACAGCAGCGGTCGCGCACAGGCGACACTTTTGCCCAACACGGCATATTATCTGGTCGAAACCAAAGCTCCGGTGGGTTATATCCCCAGGAGTGACCGCATCGCCTTTTCCACCGGCAATGACGGCGGGAATGTCGTCATCGGTGAGCGGCCCGGCACCATTACTCTGCGCATCGCAAAGGTCGATGCCGCGACGGGGGCAGGCCCTCAAGTCGGCGCGTCACTTGCCGGCGCCGAGTTCACCTGCGTCTCACAGTCTACCCCGGGCTGGACGCACACCCTCACGACGGATGAGAACGGTCGGGCAACACTTACCGACATCCCCCTGGGCACCTTTACCATCTATGAGTCGAGAGCTCCCGAGGGCTATCTGCCCTCCGATGAAACCTGGAGCTACACCATCGGTGCCGACCAGCTCGGAGGCGCGGGCGTCGTTGAACTCGAGCGTCGCATCCCCAACATCCCCATCGCTTTTGACCTCGAGATTTCAAAGTTCAAGGACTGTGGCAATAGCGATGGGTCTGGTATAGAGCAGCCGGCGGAAGGCGTGGTCTTTGAAGTGGTAAGCAACACTTCGCAGCAGGTTGTTGGAACGCTGACCACTAATATCTACGGCTTCGCATCGACCAAAGACCAGGCTGGAGCATGGTTTGGCGCAGGAGAGCGCCCCGATGGCGTCAGCGGAACCATACCGTATGACCGTGACGGCTACACCATTCGCGAGATTGCCGACACTGTGCCCGACGGCTTTAAGCAGGCAGGGGAATGGAGCATCACGGCAGAGCAGATCTCGGACGGCGCAGAACTTCAGTACATCGTAGACAATCACGCCCTGTCGACACATCTTCAAATCGTGAAGCGCGACGCTCAGACCGGCAACGCCGTACCACGCGCCGGATTCACCTTTCAGCTGCTCAATGGCAGCCGTGAGCCCATCTCGCAAACATCCTGGCATCCCGCCCATTCCGTTATGAATACCTTTACGACCGATGAAACCGGCGCCGTCACCCTGCCCGAATCACTTAACCCGGGCACGTATTACATACGAGAGACTTCCGCCAAGGAACCGTATCTTGTTGGAGAAGATCTGGAGATAACGATTCCCGCCGACATGAACTTAACGCCCGTCGCGGTCGCCTCGTTTTACGACGACGCGGCAACAGGAAGCATCGAGATCGTTAAGAACGATACCGTAGACGGACATGCCCTTGCCGGTGCCGTTTTTGATATCCGTGCCGCGGGCGATATCGTGCGTCCCGACGGCAGTATTGTTGCCCTGGACGGCGAAACCGTCACCACCATCACGACCGACGAGCGGGGATTTGCGTGCGCGAATCATCTTTCGCTGGGGTGCGGAACCGCCAACTATGAGGTTATTGAGGTGCAGGCACCCGAAGGATACCTGCTCGACCAAAGCGCCCACACCGTCGAGCTGTCTTATGCCGACCAAGAAACACGCACGATCAAAGCGCACCTCGACGTTTCTAACGACTACACCAAAATCGACATCTCCAAAGTCGATCTAACGGGCAACCAAGAAGTGGAAGGCGCCGGGCTCTCCCTCCACGGTGCCGACGGAACCGAAATTGACGCCTGGACCTCCTCTGACAAACCGCATCGTATCGAACATCTTTTGCCCGGCACCTACACCCTGCGCGAAGCGATGTCCCCGCGCACCTACGACCTTGCCGAAGACATGACGTTTGAGATTAAGGCCACAGGAGAAGTGCAGACGGTGAACATGAAGGACTCACCCATCAAAATCGAGGGCAGAATCGACAAACGGCAAGAGATTGCCCGCCCTATCGGTAAGGGTCTCGTCGCCAACGGCGATGGCAAAAACCGGGCCGTGGCACAATCCGATACGAACGGTTCCTTCTCTTATACGCTCGATGCTAAAAATGAGTCGAATACCTGGGTTGATGAATTCACCATCACCGACGATCTCGAATGCGCCAAGGACGGCACTGCCAGACTCATCGCCATCGAAACCCCTGTCGCGACCGGGGACTTCGACGGTCTTTACAACGTGTGGTATCGAACGTCTCCAACGGGAGGTATCGATACGGGCGAACAGGTCAATGCAACGCTCGGCGGCAGGCATGACAACCCCTGGCTCGAAACGGACGAAGTCAAAAAGCTCCTAGGTGACGATTTGCGCATGGTCGATTACGGCGATTGGCATCTTTGGAAAGCCGATATCCCAACAACGGAGTCGGTCACCCTCGAGGCAAAAGAGCTCGCTCTTTTGGACGATACCGCCGTTACGGGCATTCGTCTTGAGTACGGGGCCGTATCGGCCGACTTCACGACAAGAGGCACTGCAGAATCTTGGACCCGCGAGGACCTCAAAGACGAGCATGACGACCTTGATGATGCGAGCGCCGTCCTTGACTCGGATATCCACGGTGCCCTCATCCATATGCAGACCACATCGTCTTACAAGCCCCAGACCGTACTCGCCAACAGTGCTCGCGTTGACCTCTGTCGCAATGGCGGCGGCAGCAACCTTGAATCGCATGACGAGGATCGCGTCAGCCAGCGATGCACCATGCCGCAAGATTTACCGGCAACGGGCTCCCTTCCCATCGCCGCCTGCCTCACCGCCTTCGTAACCTCCGGCGCCGCGGCAATCTGGTTTGCCCATTTGAAGCTGGCGTCGAAACGTCGCTGACGCAATAAAAAAGAGGCGAGCCCGTCTCCAGGCTCGCCTCTTATTCGCGCGTGGCGAAATGGCTATTCCCCAGATGCAGACCCACCGTCGATGAGCGCTTGTTCGGACTCGGAGATGCCATCGGCTCCCAAACTCTGCTCGTGCTCCACTTCTTCGCTAATCGTGGACTCAGGCGTTGAGCCTTTAACACCCACGATATACGCGGCCCCGAAACCAAGGGCAATGGCGATCAGGGCCAAGATGAGATAGATGGGCCAGTGGCGCTTGATGTACGAAAACACGCAGACTCCTTAGAGGTCAACCTACGAACGACGAATGACCTCGGTCACGACCTCGGACACCGTAGCGATATTTGTCGGATTGACGTTGTGCGGCAGATCGTCCTCGGTGTAAGCGCACGCCAGACGTGGTCCGTCGACGCCGGCAATGGTAAGGGCGCGCCGGCTTGCCTCAAGCGCAGCATAGGCGTCGGTCTTGGCATAGGGCATCTCAAATGCACCGCAATCGACATGGAACGACTTGCACACTTTATTGACCAGGTTCATGATGCGTCGGTCGCCCTTGAGCAACTGCTGCTCGCCCTCGACCGTCACGACCGAAAGCCTACCGGCGCCAATGGACTCAAGGTTGATAAAGAACACGCCGCGGAGCTTGTCGCGATGTGCGGCCAGGAACGCCTTCATGCCGGCGCCGTCGCAATCGGAAGCGCCTGTAGCCACAAACCAGATATCGTGGCCAAGCAGCTCGTCATCGCCCATGGAGGCAACGGCAGCGAGCATATCCTCGGCGGAAGCTCCATCGGAAGACGTGGCGCCACCCTTCCAGCCGTCGTCATCCTCGAAGTTATCCCACGAGCCGATGCCACGACCAGACTTCTTGGCGTCGTAATCATCCTCGACGCCAAGCCAATCGCTCATGCTGTCCTGCTCGTTTTTCTTTTTACGACCGAACAGGCCGCCCAAGCCGCGCTTTTGCGGCTTGGCGCCCGAAGCGGCAGGAGCCGAGATAGTCTCAAACGGCTGAACATCCGAGGCGGCGGGCATGGGAGGAACAACTGGAGCCGATGTGGGCTCGGAACTCTGTGCCGTCGCGAAGGGATCGTTGACCTGAGCCGAAGGGTCGGGAAGGTCGAACAGCGAGGTGCGCGAGGCGACATTGGCCTGCCGCATCGAAGGCATCGAGGGATCGGGTACCGAGGCCAGCGGAGATACAGAGGGCATGGGAGCCGGCGCGGATGCCGGGTCGGGAACGTTCATGTTCGGGCGCGGCAACGCCTGAGACGAAATCTGTGCCATCAGAGCATCGACCGTCTCGGTCTGCGACGGAGCAACGTTGGCAACCGTGGCGCCGGGGTCACTCGGTGCGGGCATGGTAAAGATCTGCGTAGAATAAGGCCTGGACTCATCCGTCTTGGGAGCCTCGTCAACCGCAGGGGACTCCTGCTCCATCGCAGGAGCCTCGACCTGCTCGGGCGCGCTGGCCTCAACGGAATCGGCCTCGTCGACAACCGAATCATCGGCGGCGTCCTGGGCATCATCGGAGATGGGAAGGGGCTCGGCAATTGCGGTGCCCTGCTTCTCAAACGTCATCGTGGCATCAAACGACACGGTGCTATCAACCGGCTGCTGCACATCAAAGGACGTCGCAGCCTCGGCAACGTCAGCGGATGTCGGCTGCGGAGTCTCAAAGGACGTCGTGGCGTCGGCGACATCGACAGGCTCCGGCTGCTCGGCCTCGCTCTGCTCGAACTCCTGTGCCGCACGCTCACGCTCGGCCTCGGCGGCCTGCTGCTGGGCGATGGCCTCCCGCTCGGCGGCCTCGCGGGCAGCGGCGCGCTTTTCCTCAAAGTCGTCGACGAACTTCTTGCCCTTCGCAAAGGCACCCTTAAAGAAGCTAGAAGCGCTGGCACCAATTGAGGAGAACGCGGAAGCGATATCGGCATGGGGCGTTGTCGAGGGAAGCTCGGCCGAAAAATCGGTGTCACTCTCATAGGACACGCGCTGCGGATACTCGTCGTAGTCTTCGTCGGCGGTCTCGTCTTCAACCTGTGCCGGAGCGGCAGGCGCCAGAATATCCAGACCGGCTGCAGGATCAAGCGCGGGCTTTGTGCCAGACTCCGCGGCAGCAACAGAGGCAGCGACCGGCTCAGCAGGGGCAGCAGCCGCATTGGCCGCGGGCGCAGGCTCCTGTGCAACGGGAGCAGGCTCCGGCTCAAACGTCGGTTCCTCGCCCTCTTCGTAATCGAGCGTGCAGGACTCGGGAAGCATGCCCAGGGCACGGATGGCATCCGATCCAAATCGGATGTTACCGGCGGCATTGCGATAAAGCTTGGGCTCGGATTCGGCCTGCTCGGCCGCGGCAGGCTCCTCTGCCGGCTCAGCAGTGGACTCGTCCGCAACGGGCTCCTCGGCCGAACCATCTTGGACCTGGGGCTCGGGTGCAATGACGCCAATCAGGGTCTCGTCGGCAGAGGCGCCTTCGAATCCATCGATTTGCTCATCAAATGCCTCGCCCTGCTCACCCTCGGGAGCGACCGGCTGACCATACTCATCCTCGGTATAGGCAGGCTCTTCGTACTCGATGGTATTGCCGTAATCGTTTTGCTGCTGGGCCGCGGCATACTCGGCCGCCGCGCGCGCCATCTCCTCGGCGCGACGCTGCTGCTCGCCAAAATACGTGTCAAACGGAATATCGTCAGGGAACTCGTTCTCACCCTGATAGGGGGCGACGTTATCCATGACACCCAGCATGGCGGCAACAGACGACTTGTTGCAAACCGAGCCGGACGTGTAGGGAAGAACAAAACGATTGGAAATGATATTGGCGGCGTTGGCGAGAGCCACAAGAGAGGCGAGGATCGCAACAACCCACAGCAGGACCTTCAATGCGCCGGGAAGCGGCAAGATGCGCAGGATGGCAATAGCCGCGGGAGCAATCGTGGCAATCGGGAGCAACTTGGCGATCAGTGCTCGATACGGCGCATAGGGCTCGCGAGCGAGCAGTTCGGCGCGCGGGGAGTCATAGTGCGCGACGACGACAACCGGGCGATTGCGCGGAGAGGCAAGCGGGCCCGACGCCTTGTGGTAGGCGATAACGTTTTGGCTCACGCCCGTTTTACCCAGGCGCGAGATCACGGGGCGACCGGTTCGCTCGAGCACATAGAGCACGGCTCCGACAATGGCCAACAGGGTGCCGACTAAGCCGATACCGCCGCCGATGCCCATAAGCAGGGCACCGGCAAATGCCAGAATGCCCGTAACGGCAAATGCCATTCTGCTCGGCGCGGGAGCATTAAACTCCTGTACCTCGGGATCAAAGCCGTGGTTGCGGAAAATTTGAGCGATATCTTCGGCAGCCAAGCGCTCTTCTTCGCTGCACGCCGGCGTGATGCCGGTGTTCTGCAGCAGGTGGTTAATATAGTTCTGGGTGTTCGCCATATGCGCTCCACATCCATAATCCGACAAATAGGCCCAATGCATGCACATTAGAACCGTATATAGTCGAAAGTATACCCCGAGCGGGCGCAAACGGCCGAATTCTGGGCATCTTAACGCCCCAAGCGGACAAGGATATAGCCTAATCTCCATATCGGACTAAAATCATGGCATCAAACACCTTCCCATGCGAGGATTCTATGACGGCAAGCGATACAACCGTAACGAATAAAAAGGGGGCGCCGGGGCCCGGTTTCGACAAGACCGCCCAGCGCATCCTCAATCTGTTCTTTGTCCTTAACAGCTCTCCCGAGCCATTGACCACAGAGCAAATTGTCCTGGATTCCGATCTTGGCTATGGGTCGGGCAATATCGACTCGGATAAGCGCAAGTTTCGCCGCGATCGCGAAAAACTCCTCGAACGCGGAATCACGATCAAGGAAGTCCGCGCAGCAGGCGCCCAAGAAACCGAAGAAAGCGCGTGGACCATCGATCGCGAGCACACGTTTGCGGCCGGTGGCCTCATCACTGCAGACGACGCGGACATCTTGCTTGACGCTATCGACCAGACCCTTGCAACTGGCTCGGCCGCGTTTGCCACGCCGCTTGCAGACATACGCTCCAAGATCGCCTACCTCACCGGCGCATCGACCGCAGAAGAGCCTCCCGCCCATCGCTCGCCCGCCGTCGATGCGGTATGGAGCGCTTTTGCCGAACGCTGCGCACTGCGCTTTTTGTATCAAAACGGGCACGGGGAGCAAAAAGAGCGCACCGTCTGCGTATACGGCATGTTCGAGCACGAGGGCGTGGCGTATTTTTGCGGGCTCGACAACGCCACCGACGAAATTAGGACGTTTCGCTGCGACCGTATCGTTCGCGCATGGCGCCCCTCGAAGGCCTACTCCATCCCCGCCGACTTTAATCTGAACGATCGCCTGTTCTTTGAGTTTGATTTTGCCGATTGCAAGCCCGTTATGGCGACCTTTTCGTTTGCTCCGCAAGCCCAGGCCGACATGGTCAGCGGCCTTACGCGCGGTCGCGGGAAGCTCACACACACCGAAGAGGGTTGGACCTGGACCGTCGGCGTGCGCGACCTTAATGCCGCCGCCTCGTTTTGCATGGAGCACGCCATGGACGGCATGAGACCCGTTGCCCCCGATGCACTTAAACTGGCGTGGAACCACCTCATCGAAAGGACGGTGCACGAGCATGCCCGCGCGTAAACTCACCAGCGAGCAAAGGCTCTCGCGTGCGATTGACATCATGGAGGCCCTCTACGCTGCCGGCAAGGCCGGTATGACACGAGGGGATATCTGCAGCCGTTTTGATATCACGGGTGCGGCGCTCGATGAAATTATCGATATCGTCTCGACCCTCGCTGACCGTGAGTCGGGCGCACGCATCATTTGCGAGCGCCACGGCGAGCGCATCATCCTGACAGGTGATGCGGGGCGTGTGCTGCCCTTGCGTCTAAGTGTCGCCGAAGGCGCCGTACTCAACCACGAACTCGAATCGATGGGAATCGACTCTCGGACAGCAGAGCGTATCCGGCATGCCCTCCTACCCGAGGGGCTCGGCTACAACCAGCGCGTCGTCGATACCGTTGCCCGAGGATCGCACTGGCAGCAGCTGAATTGCGCGATTCAAGACGGCGTTCGATGCCGCATCACCTACCGCTCGATGGACGACGCACGGCCGCGCGAGCGTCTCATCGACCCCCTGCGCATCACGACACATGGTGATCAAACCTACCTGATTGCCTGGGATGTCGAAGTTGATGGGCAGCGCTCCTACCGCATGGACAAAATCGAGGGCCTTACCCTTACCGACGATTCCGCGGAGCGCCACATGCCCGCGTCCTCGTCCCTCCACGAATCCCTTTCCCAAGCGGAGCAGAGCGCAAAACTCCTCATGCCGCTCGACATGGCAGAGCGCCTAGGCTGGGCCGGTATCATGTCGATTGAGCCAAACGGGACAGATATGGCAACGGTGACCGTGCGTTATGGGTCAGAGCACTGGCTGTTCTGCCAGATAATCGCAGCGGGCGGAGCCATCCGCATACTGGATGACCCCGCCCGGGCATTGCGTCTATGCGATATGGCGAAGAGCTTGATTTGTCCGCTTTAACGGTGCCTCTCGTGGCGCGCACGCCACAGCTGCAAATAATGACCGATCTGCGCCGACTCGATACGCTGATAGGAAGTCGTGGGCAGCGACGTCAAGAACTTCTTGCCGTAGCCCTTTGTCACCAAGCGCGGATCTGCCAAGATGAGCACGCCGCAATCGGTCGATGAGCGGATGAGACGGCCGGCGGCTTGCTTGACCTCGAGCACCGCCTCGGGCAGCGAGTAGCGCGCCCAGGCGCGGTCTTCGCGCAGATTGCGCTCGCACGAAAGAGGATCCGTGGGGCTCGAAAACGGCAGCTTGGGGATAATGACGCAGCGCAGCGTCTCGCCGCTGGCGTCAAAGCCCTCCCAAAAGGCCTTGAGCGCAAAGAGCGATGAGGTCGGCTCGTTGATAAATCGATCGCGCAGGCGGCGCGGGGACGAGTTGCGTTGTTGGCAATTGAGCTCCAGGCCCGCTCGCGCCAATTTGGGCGCGACACGGGCATACAGATCCTCCATGTCGCGCCTGTTAGTGAAGAGCGTGAGCACCGATCCACCCATGGCGAGATGGGCATCGACCAGCACACGCTCGAGCGCTGACAAATAGTGCTCGCGATCGCGCGGATCGGGAATGTCCCCCGCCACGACCACGGCCATATTCGAGTCAAAGTCATAACTCGAATCCAGGTGCAGCGATGAGGATGTCGACGCACCGATGCGATCGAGGCCGACGGCGTGGTTAAAATGCTCAAAGCTCTTGGACACCGTCATGGTCGCCGAAGCGAAAATGGCCGTGTGCACCTCGGGCAGCCACTCGTTCGCCAAGGCCTCGCCGATATCGATGCGCTCGGCGGTCATAGACTCCCCGCCCGCACGCAGCCGACGGTTAACCTGCAGCGAGTACACATAGTGCTCATCCGTACCTTCAATGATGAGCTTGAGATTCTCGGCCAGCTCGTGCAGACGGCGCGAGATGTCACCCAGGTCGATGACGACCTCGGGCTTATCGGCAGCGACGGCTTGCACCAGCGCGTCTACGCTTTTATCCGCCTGATCCAGCGCATCAATTGCGGTATGGGCCGACTGCAAAAAATCGTGCCAGTCATCCGACTCGCGCAGCTCGGGGCCAATCCACAGATTCGCGTTGTCGTAGCCCCCGCGGGCGCGACGGCCGAGCTCGCGCACGCCATCGAACACATCGGCAATCGCCATGCTCGCGCGGGCAGCCATCGACGTCGCCTTGGCGGTGAGTCCCAGGTAGAGCGTAGAGCCCTCGGAAGTGGCCAGATCGCGGGAAACCTGACCCAGCGCGCCGGCACTCGACCCACCCAAGCGTTCAAACAGTACGCGCGACTCATCTGCCGAAACCACGCGCGCCCATTGGCGACGAGCCTCGCGCTCGATGGAATGGGCCTCGTCGACCACCCAGTGACGAATCGGAGGCAAAATCCTCCCCTCGGCGGCCACGTTGCGGAACAGCAGGGAATGGTTGGTGACCACCACGTCGGCATGTGCCGCACGGCGGCGCGCCCCGTGGACCAGGCATTTGTCAGGGAAGAACGGACACAGGCGGCGCGCACACTCGCGCGAAGCCGTCGTAAAGTCGGGGCGGTTGACGCTGCGCCAGCGAATGCCGAGTGAATCGAGGTCGCCGTCGGCAGATTGGCACACATACGCCATGATTACCGCAACCGCCGTGAGCGTGTCAGCAGGATCTCGCTTGGTAGTAATCTCAACCTGGCCACGGCTCATGCGCTCGAGCTTGCGCAGACACGGATAGTGGTCATAGCCCTTAAGCGCACAAAATGACAGGTCCCCGTCCAGCTGCTCGGCGAGTTTTGGCAGCTCATGGTACATAAGCTGGTCGGCAAGATTATTCGATTTGGTCGCAATGCCAACGGTGATGTTGTTTCGGCGGGCGGCCTCGGCAAAGGGCACGAGATAGGCCATCGACTTACCGACGCCCGTGCCCGCCTCGATCACGCGATGGGTACCCGTGACCAGCGCATCGCGCACCTCAACCGCCATCGCGATCTGCTCGTCGCGCGGCTCATAGGTGGGGTACATGCGATTGACCAGGCCGCCGGGGGCGTAATCCGCCTCGATCTCTTCACGGCTCGGCATCTTGAGGACCGGCAACTCGTCCGCATCAACGCGATCGTCTGCGCGGTCAGCCTTGAGCACATTGGCACGAGCGGCGCTGAGCGAAAATATCGAACCCGGGTTCTGGCCAGCCAAAAAAGAAAAAATGGGGCGATAGGACCAAGGCACGTCCGCGTGCATGTCCGCCAAGCGCGCCATAAGGCCCTGGGGCAGATCGGTAAATGCCACCAGCAGCACGCGCCATACGCCGCACAGGGCGTCAACGTCGGCGTTTGCACGGTGCGACACCGAATCGCAACCAAACAGGTCGGCCATAAAGGAAAGCTTATGCGATGCCAGGCGCGGAAGCGCAATGCGCGACAGCGCCAGCGAATCGATCCAGATATCGCTCACGTTGACGCCGCCCTTGACCGATTCGATGAACGATCGGTCAAACGTGGCGTTATGCGCGATGACAGGGCAGCCGCCCACAAAGTCGGCGAGCGCCGCGACAGCCTCGACAGCCGACGGGGCATCCGCCACATCGGCGTTCGTAATGCTCGTGAGCTCGGTAATCTCTGCAGGAATCAGCTGCTTGGGATGCACGAACGTATCAAAACGGTCAATGACCTCACGGCCCGAAAGGCGGGCCGCGGAAATCTCAATTAACTCGTTGTCCTGCACCGAAAGACCCGTGGTCTCGGTATCGAGGACGATTACGTCCTCCTCGATGAGGCCAAATGACTGTGTCTTAGCGCGATCGGCGAGCGTGGCATAAGAATCGATGACAAACTGCGGCGTTCCAGGAGATACGGCGTCCTCGATTAGCATGCAATGCCCGCTCGACGGAGACCCATACGGATCAGGCTGTCGCACACCTGCGGGAACGTCATGTCGTCGGTATGGCGAATCTCGTCGGGATACAGTGACGTATCGGTCATGCCGGGAATGGTGTTGGTCTCGAGAATGACAGGGCCGTCCTCGCTCACGATAAAATCGCTGCGCGAAATGCCCAGACAGCCGAGGGCCTTATGGGCCGCACAGGCAAGTTCCTGGGCACGCGCATAGTTTTCGGGCGAAATCTGCGCCGGAATGCGGTGGATATCCGTGGGATCGACGTACTTTACATCCAGGTCGTAGAACTCGCAGTCCTCGGGCTTGCGAATCTCCACAATCGGCAGCGCGCGCACGTCGTCCTCGCCGTACACGCCCACGGTGATCTCGGTTCCCTCGATGCACTTTTCGACCAGCACCTTATCGCCGTACTCAAAAGCCTTGGCGATTGCCGCCGGCAGCTCGGAGGGCTCGTGAACGAGCGAAATGCCGTAGCTGGAGCCGTTGACGGCGGGCTTTACAAAGCAACGCTTGCCACAAATCTCGACGATACGATCTATGTCGACCTCGTCGCCCGCCTCAAGCGCCAGGCCGGGGGCAATGGGAATGCCCGCCTTGGCATACAGAAGCTTTGAAACCTCTTTATCGGCGCCACATGCGCTGGCGAGCACGCCCGACGCCGTGTAGGGGATACCCAGCGTCTCCATGGCCCCCTGCATGGCGCCATCCTCGCCACCGGCGCCGTGCATGGCGATAAACGCCACGTCGAAGCCACCGGTCGCCATAGTCACCATAAAGTCATCGGCGGCGGTGTCGAGCAGCTCCACCGAGGTGTAGCCAGCCTCCTTCAGGGCCACCACGACGTTCTTTCCGGAATTGAGCGAAATCTCGCGCTCGGCGGAATGGCCGCCCGCCAAGACCGCTACGTGCATGTTCTCTAGGCTTTTACCCGGCATGGGCAGACTCCTCCTCTATAATTTCTGCAGCTGATACCATATTGTAGCGATACCCTCTACGTTTCCCCAAAATCGAAAGGCTTCCATGAATCCCAGGACTAAATCTCAGGACATTCGCGACTTGAGCCAAAACGATATTCGCGAACTTGTCGCCGAACTCGGCCAACCCGCTTTTCGCGCAAAGCAGCTCATCGAATGGGTTTTTGAGAAGAACGTTTGTTCGTTTGATGATATGACCAACCTTCCCAAGGCCTTCCGCGAGCAGCTGAAGGAGGCATTCGCCTTCGACACACCTACCGAGCTCACCAAGCAGGTGTCTAAGGATGGCTCTCGTAAATACCTACTCGAGTACCACGACGGCACCTCCGTCGAGACCGTCGGCATGCCTCGTCGCAACAAGCTGTCTGTCTGCGTATCCACCCAAGCCGGCTGTGGCATGGGTTGCGCTTTTTGCGCTACCGGTCTGAACGGCCTCAAGCGCTCGTTGACCGCCCAGGAGATCGTCGACCAGGTACTCCACGTTTCTAACGACTTCGGTGAGCGCGCGACGAGCGTCGTGTTCATGGGCCAGGGTGAGCCTTTCGCCAACTACGACGAGGTCCTCAAGGCACTGCGCATTCTTAATGACCCTGACGGTATCGGTATCGGAGCGCGCCATCTCACCGTCTCCACCAGCGGCGTTATTCCTGGTATTCGTAAGTTTGCCGACATTCCCGAGCAGTTCACGCTCGCCGTCTCGCTGCACTCTGCCATTCAATCCACCCGCAATAAGCTCATGCCAGGCGTTAAAAAGTACACACTTCTGCGCCTTCACGAGGCCCTTCAGCTCTACACCGAAAAGACTGGCCGCCGTCCGACATACGAATATGCCATGATCGAGGGCGTCAATGACACCAACCCCGAGATGCAGGCGCTCTGCGACTTCTGCGAGGGCACGCTGTGCCACGTCAACCTGATTCAGCTCAACGATATCGAGGGCAGTCCTCTCAAGCCGTCGCCGATCCATAAGGTTGAAGACCTTCAGCGTCGTCTTGAGTCCCGTGGTATTGAGACCACAATTCGCAACTCTCGCGGCAACGATATCGACGCTGCTTGCGGCCAACTCAAGCAGCGCTTCAAGGTTCAGAAGAACGCGTAGGGGAGACCAACCCAAACGTTTCATGTGAAACATCGAACAGCCCCGGTTGTTTAATTGCAACCGGGGCTGTTTCATATCTATCACTAATTTGCATCGCGCGCTTGTTCAACAACTTTTTCGCAAGAAATAAGGGGTCCCTGTTCTGGCGTTCAGACAAGGACCCTTTCAAAAAAGGTTAGTAATTGTTAGGTACCTAAAAGCCTACATTTTCCCATTGATGATTAACCCAATCTTGATTAATCTTGGGATTCTTGGTTACCTGGGCTGTACGCATAGCGACATCCTCAGTCATACCATCCATTTTCTTTTTGGAAGTATCGACAATATCCTTAGCTCCGCGAAGCAAACGCCAACGCAATGCATCATCTGTTGCAATCTTAAATCCCGCAAAAGCGCCGACCGCTACAGTTGCGGCCAAAGCAAGAGCAGTCAGAACTTTATTCTTCATCCTGACCTCCTTGATCAAATTGAATCATTTCACCAAGAATTCGAGACAGTTCTTCCTCATCCTTAAACTCAATCTCAATCTTATTCTTGCCACGTGCGCTCTTCACGCGAACGTTTGTGTTAAACACCTGACGCAGAACGCGTGCAGCCTTTTTAAAAGACTGAGGCGTTG
>CAUFXK010000049.1 GCA_959596495.1 uncultured Collinsella sp.
CTGGCACGCCAGGAAGGACTCGAACCCTCAACACTCGGTTTTGGAGACCGATGCTCTACCAATTGAACTACTGGCGTATGTAACTAGAGACTAGCGAGTCTCTTTGTGCAGCGTGTGGTGACGGCACCAGGGGCAATACTTCTTGATCTCCATACGATCAGGCATGTTCGCCTTGTTCTTGGTGGTCGTATAGTTGCGGCGCTTGCACTCAGTGCACGCAAGAGTAACTAGAGTACGCATGTATCCTGAACCTTTCATATCCGCCCCGTACGGGCACGAGATGGTACTTTATCAGCTCTGTGTAAGTGCTGTCAATGAAAACCTCGAATCAATTGGTTCTCGCTGGATCCATTCATATTTGGAACACATCAATGAAGCCAGCGAGATCTAATCGATCCCTCACGCTCGGCTTAAGGGCGAGCGAAGCGTAATCGGCGGGGAATAAGTCCCGCGTAGAAAAGAACCCGGCACCCTATAAGTGCCGGGTTCTCTCTAAGTCAGCTATATCAAAGAGCTAATTTACTCAATGATCGTGGAGACGATGCCCGAACCGACGGTGTGGCCACCCTCGCGGATAGCGAAGCGCAGGCCCTCCTCCATGGCGATCGGGTGAATGAGGTCGCCCTCGATGGTGATGTGGTCACCAGGCATAGCCATCTCGGTGCCCTCGGGGAGCTTGACCGTACCGGTAACGTCGGTGGTACGGAAGTAGAACTGAGGACGATAACCATCGAAGAACGGGGTGTGACGGCCGCCCTCCTCCTTGGTCAGAACGTAGATCTCGCCGGTGAACTTGGTGTGCGGGGTAACCGAACCGGGCTTGCAGAGAACCTGGCCGCGCTCGATGTCCTCGCGCTTGATGCCGCGGAGCAGCAGACCGACGTTGTCGCCAGCCTCGCAGAAGTCCATGGACTTACGGAACATCTCGATACCGGTAACGACAGTGTTCTGGGTATCCTTGATGCCGACAATCTCGACGGGCTCGTTGAGCTTGAGCTCACCGCGCTCGACACGGCCGGTAGCAACGGTACCACGGCCGGAGATGGTCATAACGTCCTCAACGGCCATCAGGAACGGGAGGTCGTTGTTACGAGCAGGCGTCGGGATGTACTCGTCGACGGCCTTCATGAGCTCGCGAATGGCGTCCATCCACTTGGCGTCGCCCTCGAGAGCGCCCAGAGCGGAACCACGGATGACGGGGATGTCGTCGCCGGGGAAATCGTACTCGGAGAGGAGCTCACGGGTCTCCATCTCGACGAGGTCGATGAGCTCGTCATCGTCGACCATGTCGCACTTGTTCAGGAAGACGACGATGTAGGGAACGCCGACCTGACGGGCGAGCAGGATGTGCTCGCGGGTCTGAGCCATGGGGCCGTCGGTAGCAGCGATGACCAGAATAGCGCCGTCCATCTGAGCAGCACCGGAGATCATGTTCTTGACGTAGTCAGCGTGGCCCGGGCAGTCAACGTGAGCGTAGTGACGGGCAGCAGTCTCGTACTCAACGTGGGAGACGGAGATCGTGATGCCGCGCTCGCGCTCCTCGGGAGCCTTGTCGATGTTCTCGAACGCAGTGAAGTCAGCCTTGCAGCCCTCGGTCTCGGAGAGAACCTTGGTGATGGCGGCGGTCAGCGTGGTCTTGCCGTGGTCGACGTGACCAATGGTGCCGATGTTAACATGCGGCTTAGTGCGCTCAAACTTCTCTTTGGCCATAAAGCCCTCCTCTTAACAGGTCGTCCCCGGACGGGACTTTGCCTTTATACCATAGTGGCCTCTCAACATACTATTGAGAAGCCACCGTGTTACCTATGGTAGCGGTGACTGGATTCGAACCAGTGACGCCACGGGTATGAACCGTGTGCTCTAACCAACTGAGCTACACCGCCGGATGGAGCCTGCAACCAGACTTGAACTGGTGACCTCTTCGTTACCAACGAAGTGCTCTACCGACTGAGCTATACAGGCACTTGACGGGTGGGAGCTATAGGATTCGAACCTATGTAGGCAGAGCCAACGGGTTTACAGCCCGTCCCCATTAACCACTCGGGCAAACTCCCAATCGTTCAAGTATCCGCAGGTTCTTTGGTCTTTTGGACCGCCGCCCCCGCGAACGAAAAAGATAATACGATGCAACCTTGGGGGCTGTCAACGAAAACCTCTAGATACACGGTGCCGGGCGTATCTATATACCTTTGACCTGCGTTTTTGCTGAGTTTGGATATGAAGGACGGTGGATTTGGCTGCGCTGGTGACATTTCCCGAGGGAACACTTTGGCATAGTGGAGTACGCCTACAGCATCGACCTTCGATAACGACCCTCTTGCACTGTTACATAGGTCACGATCGGGCTTCCACGACACGATCGAGCGTGGATAATCTCCCACTTTTAGCGCGGCCCTAAGGCCAAAGCGGCAGATTATCCACGCTCATTCTCCAGGCGGGAGAACTAAAGAGCCGCAACTACTCGGGCCAGGCCAAAGTAGACCCATAGAGCGGCTCCCCCTTGGTGCAGGGGTAGCGACTCAAGTAACACGACGATAGCAAGTCGAATAAATAAGTTATGGCGTATTTCGAATAAACGCCGAGTCGGTCAATTCCGTTTCCCGCATTACCAAGACGATATACACGGTCAAAAGACCTCGATTTGTCATCGTTGCTAAACGCAGTAATTAGAATCTTCCTGCCCGAACGGCAATCAAGATACTCACGCGCCTGTGACGCAAATAGCCCGGAGACCGATACGAGAATTATCAATGACTGCGAAGCGTCTCCCATGTTTTTCAATTCCGCGACGTTAGCCCCAGCAACTATGCGAACTATCTTGCCCGCATAAAACATTTCCTGCTGAAATCGTACGAGATTGGCGCTCACATTATTGGTGCACCAGATTTCAACGTTTTTATGGCCATCAATTTCGTCGGCAAGGTGCTTAATAGCGATATCGGACACGCCGCTTTCAACCTCAGCGAACATCTCGATCATGCGAACGTCGAGCTCTGCCCTGTACTCCTCGTAGCCATATTCCTCCTCTCGATGGCTTAAGTCGCTTGGAAAAACTGATTGAGTAAATGATTCTTTCAAATCGCTAAGAGACTGGTAGCCCAATCGATTGCAGAAACGACGAACAGCGGAACGGGTCACGAATGCATCGCGGGTTATTGCGGCAACATTGATTTCGCTCGAACGCCTAATGTGAGCGATGAGATATCGAGCGATGGCGGCATCGTTTGACCCAAACTCGCTGTTGATGATGGAGCTAATGCGATTGAGCACATCGAAGTCATTGATATTCACGTGATCCCTCTTTCCGCCCTCCTCGATATTATGGTTCATTTATTGAATCAAACAGCTTTGGTCGTTCTCCTATGATTCAAATCAGTTGACGTCATCTTAATCGTAATTCCGTCACACGTATCCACCGTGTTGAATGATGGAAAGGGGATTCATGGGCAACGTGAACAACATGCCGTTTCTCTGGGGTTCCGCCACGGCGTCTTATCAGTGCGAGGGTGCCTGGAACGAAGACGGCAAAGGCCTCGGCGAGTGGGATTTCTTTAACCACACAAGCAATAAGAACATCAACCATGTTGACGGTGATGTATCTTGCGACTTCTACCATCGCTATGAAGAAGATATCCGCATGATGAAAGAAGGCGGACAAAACACCTATCGCTTCTCTCTTTCATGGAGTCGAATCATCCCCACGGGTATCGGCGAAGTGAATGAAGAGGGTATCGATTTTTATAATCGAGTCATTGATTGCTGCCTCGAAAATGGCATAGAGCCCAACGTTACGCTGTTCCATTACGATCTGCCATTCACGCTTGCTTGCAAAGGCGGATGGCTGAACAACGACATGGCAGAGTGGTTCTGCAAATACGCCGAGATTTGCTTTGAGCGCTTTGGAGACCGCGTCAAAATCTGGGCTACCGTTAACGAGCCGCATTTCTACAGCTACTGCGTAAACATGTTGGGCAACTATCCCCCCAATCGATCGCTCGACGTTCAGTCGTACATGCAGTTTCAATACAACCTGATGCGCGCAAGCGCGCTCGCAGTCCGAGCATATCGTCAAATGGGCTACGACGGCATCATCGGCGCCGTCCACGATGGCGGCGTTGTCGAACTCGACCCGGCAACCGAGCACCCCGATGACGTATTTCGATACGCAGACTTTTTCGCCAATCGCATGATTCTGGCACCAGCGCTTCAGGGTCAACTGCCGCCAGAAATGGACGAAATCCTTGAAAAACTTGGCGTCTCGCTCTATCGATCCCCAAATGACGTAGAAGAATTCAGAGACGGTAAAGTCGATTTTATTGGACTCAACGTGTATTGCCGAGAGTATGTAACCGACTGGCACGGTGGAGAGCTTGCCGTTTCGGCGAACAATAAGGGCGGTTCGAGCAAAAAGGTCGAAGGAAAATGCATTGCGCCCTTGTTTGAAAGCGCCCGCGACAGCAATGTTCCCCGCAATAAATGGGGCCGCGAAATACTCCCAAGTTGCATGTATTCAACCATCATGGATGTCCACGAGCGCTATGACGCGCCCCGCATCTTTATTACGGAAAACGGACATGGCGCCTATGAGCAACCAGACGCAGACGGAATGATCCACGATGATGACCGCATCGAGCTTCTGGGCCAGTTCATCGAGCACATGATGAGGGCTAAGCGCGACGGCGCGCGCGTTGAGGGCTACTACCTCTGGTCGACGATGGATCTGTATAGCTGGATCAACGGCTACGAAAAACGATACGGACTTGTCCATATCGACTTCGAGAACAATCTGGAGCGCACCCCCAAAAAGAGCTGGTATTGGTACCGAGACCTTATCTCGAAGTATCAGGAGCAGGAAGGTTAGGAGAAAGAGATGAAATATCAGGCAATGTCCGAAACAGTCCTAAAGGCTGTTGGCGGCAAAGAAAACATTACATCGGTAACTCATTGTGCGACGCGCCTTCGCATCGACGCACGAGACACCTCGATCATCGATCTCCAGCTCGCCAAATCGGCCGACCAGGCGCTCGGGGCAGTAGTCAGCGGTGGCCAGCTTCAGGTGATCATCGGCCCCAACGTCACCGAGGCTTACAACGACTTCCTCGACTTCGCGGGAATCGAAGTCGGCGGTGGCACGGTTGCCGACGATGCCCAAACCGCCAAAGACCTTGCAGAAGGCATTAAAAGCGGTAACACCGCCATGGGCTTGATTGAGAAATT
The DNA here is from genome assembly GCA_959596495.1 of uncultured Collinsella sp. GTDB lineage: Bacteria > Actinomycetota > Coriobacteriia > Coriobacteriales > Coriobacteriaceae > Collinsella. Next base: position 5,218 of record CAUFXK010000049.1, read on the forward strand.
CGGGAACGTCTCTGCACAGGTATTCATGCCCATCGTCCCGGCGCTCATCGTTGGCGGACTCATTCTTTCGATCAAGAATCTCCTGGTCAATTATTGCGGATTGAGCACCGATAGCGGAACCGCCCAGGTCCTGTTGGCGATCTTTAGCGCTTCGTTTAGCTTCTTACCCGTTTATCTTGGTTATCAGCTCGCGGCCGTCATGAAGATGCAGCCCATCATGGGCGCATTGCTGGGCGCGATCATGATCAGCTCGTCCATTAGCGGTGCCGAGGGTCTCGACTTTCCTGGTATTCCCATCCCGACGAACGACTATTCGAGTACGGTAGTGCCCATCGTACTGGGCGTTGTATTCATGTACTTTGTCGACCGCGGCCTTCAGAAGATCATTCCCGACGTTACCAAACTGTTCTTGAAGCCGCTGCTCACCATGATCATCGTCGTGCCCGTCGAGCTTATTATCCTTGGCCCCGCCGGCAGCATGATGGGCTACGCGCTGAGCGATGCCGTCACGTGGCTTATGGACAACGTGGCATTTATCGCTACTCCGATCCTGGCAGCCCTTAACCCCTATTTCGTCATGCTCGGTCTCGATAAGGCTTACATCGCAATCGAAGTTACGAGCCTGGCGCAGCTCGGTTGGGCACCCATTATCTTTGGATTCATCTCGAACCTCTGCATTGGCGGCACGAGCCTCGCCCTGGCAACTGCCATGAAGGGAAACAAAGAGAAGAGGGGTATGGTCACCACGGTTGCCGTCACCGCACTCTGTGGCGTAACCGAGCCCGCGTTCTACGGTTGCCTCATCGAGCGTCCCCGCCTGCTTGTCGGCACGGCAATCGGCGCGCTCTGCGCTGGACTCCCTGCAGGCATCTTTGTTCTGAAAGAGTATGTTGCGGGAGCATGCCCCGGCCTTCTTTCGGCACTCATCTTTATCGCTCCCGATGGGTCCATGGGTAACTTCGTGCTGGCATGCGTTGTCGCCATCATCGCCATCGTCGTCTCCTTCATCGCTGCACGCGTGATCATCAAGAAGAACCCCAGCTATATTGAGTAGATGCCCACTGTTTGCATTGGGGACATCCTCGGCAGACCATTAGCAAGAACCCAAGAAGTTCCTTAGGAGCTCGATTAATCCATTCGGATTCCTGAGGCACAAACGACCCCGATTCCACAATGAAATCGGGGTCGTTGTTTCTAAAGCCGTCGATAGACAATCGTTGTTTACCTTAGCTCCCTATCCAAGTTAATTATCCACGCTCGTTCTCCGGTCGGGAGATTTTCTTCGCTCGCGTATCCAGAAATCCACGCTCGAGCAGGACATCCAGATCCGCGCCCGCCCTTGTCTCGATCTGTAACAGCAAGAGGCCTATTCCGCTTCTACATGTTACAGATCAAGATATTCCTAAAACACCCTAAGTTTCATCTCAATCTGTAACAGTTAGATGCCGAATATCGGTCTTGGTGTTACAGATTTAGACAAACTGGAGGACGAGACAAACCAAAAACGGGATGGACGCTAACCCGATGGCGCACCACCTAAATAGAAACGGGCCCTGTCCCATATAGAGACAGAGCCCGAAACTCTCATGGAGCCAGTGACAGGAATCGAACCCGCAACCCACTGATTACATCGGTGTCCTTATCGTTTATTAGCGTTCATCTGCGACTATGTCGACCGTGACCTCGCTTTTTTCTTTCATTTTCCGCCTATAGTCTCACTTGAGACGTCTCCGAAACAGTCAAATTGCACAGTCATTGCACACGTGATTGCACACGGAGGAAAAATGGAAGAGAAATACGCTACCTCATCTATATATAAGTACATGAGCGACCGCTGGCGCGCGCAGTTCCCCTACTTCGAGGACGGCGCTTGGCATAAGAAAACTCGGCTTCTTGAACATCGAGGCCGCGATAAAGGTCGTAGCCATAAGCATCGAGACGCGGCCATGGTGGAAGCTGAGGTCGTTCGCGCCCGCCTAAATGCAGAAGCGGAAGCCGAAGCGAGTAGGCCGGCAGAATCGATTTCAGTTGCCGAACTAGTGTCTACCTATATAACAATGGAGTGCGCCGACATCGCGCGCTCCACCGCGACCGGCTATTCAGGCATGCTCCGCCGAAACATCGAACCATATATTGGCAGCATTCCCCTGGAGGACCTAACTGAAGAAGACGTCCAGGAATGGGTCAACGCAATGGCGAAGAAGCACGCAAGGTCAACTGCGTGCAATTCCCTAAGGCTGCTGCGGGGCTCATTGAAATACGGACTGAGGAAAAAGCTGGTTTCAGAAAATGTAGCCGCATGGGCAAAGGTCCCTAAGAACGAGGATGCCGATTACGGACGGCCGAATTCACTTACCGACAAGGAAAGGGCCCGCGTCCTAAACACCCTCAACGCATCCATTGATGTCCCAACAATACTGGCGGCCAAGATCTCCCTGTATACAGGACTCCGTCGAGGCGAACTTTGCGCCCTGAAGTGGAAATGCGTCGACTTTTCCCAATCCTCAATTCGTGTGGAAGCCGCAATCGGGCATACCGACACCGAGTTCTACATCAAAGGACCCAAAAGTGTCAGTAGTAGACGGGCGATTCCAAATTGTCCAGAGGATCTCATGCGCGACCTAGCCGCGCGCAAGCGAGACATGAAAGAAGAATGCATCAGACTCGGGATTGAGTTCAGCGAGGAAATGTTCGTACTGGGATTTCCCGACGGCTCGTTCCTTAAGCCTCCCAGGATTAACGGTGCCTGGCGTGCGCTCTCTAAGGCGCTGAACCTTCATGGAGTATTAAACAGGAACACAGTAACCTTCCATGACCTAAGGCACAGCTTCGCAACATATGCCGTCGCCAACGGCGTAGACCCGAAAACACTCGCAAGTTTGATGGGCCACTCCAAAGCCTCCATGACCCTAGACAGATACGCCAGCGCCGACCCAAAAGCAACCTCATCAGCAATGGACGCTCTCGGACGCCTTTACAAGAGCGCCTCATAGCTTACGAAAACTGAATTGGACCTAACCGAAGGCCGCGATACCACATCTCGGCCTTTTCCATGCCTTTCCAGAGCAAGTCATTTCAGTCTATCGGGTCCATATCGTCCGCCGCGACCGTAGTTTTGAGACCGCCTTCCAAGACAGTTCAGACTTGAACTCAAAGAGACGACAGCAAACAGAAGGAGGTCGAAATGGAAGTTGAGAACAAGCGCATCACTCTTGATGCCTTTCGTACGATGCCGGATATCGTTGACCCGATGCCGGTCGCACGCCTGCTCGGCATCAGCGATCGCTCCGTTTACAGGCTCTGCCAGAACGGAACATTCAAAGCCGTGAAGTGCGGGAAGCTGTGGCGCATCAATCGCGACAGCGTTCTTAGCCACATCGGCGTCAACTGAATGTAGCGAGCGCCGGCTAAGACCAACTGAGCTCGGAGCAAACATGGGCATCAACAAATCCAGCGCCGGACCCATTGAACTAATTGCAGAATTGGTTGATTTCGATGCCGTCCGAATCAAAAACGAGCCCATCGCATATACGCCCTTGCCGGCGGCTAAAGCGCCAAAAGGCTATCCGATTACACACACGGAAGACGAATAGACACCACAGGGGGCCAAACGGCCCCCTGTTTTATGAGGAGACCCTATGGCCGAAACCAAAACCATCAGCGTAAAAATCGACCACAAGCTCTACACCGCCCTCAAGACGCGGGCTGAGCTCGACAACTCCAACGTCAGCGACGAGATCCGCTCTCTCCTGCGCTCGGCGCTCGCCGCGGAGGAGCTCGACCTCTACGGCAACGAGGTCGCGGGCTTCATCCGCGGCGTCGTCGACGCGCGCATGGACGTCGCCGCACTCGACATCGAGCGCAAGCTCGACGCCACCGAGGACCGCATCGCCGCGGTCCTCTCGCGCCCCATGACCGCCGCCATCATGGCCGGCCTCATGTCGGCCGACGTCCTCAAGGCCTCCTACGCCTCGCTCGACGACGTCCCCGTCGCGGACATCTGGAGGAACTACCTCGCGCAGGCCGGCGAGCTCAGCCGCGCCGGCCTCGGCCGCATCGACGAGGTGAAGCTCCACGCGCGCGAGCGCGCCGATGGCTAGCCCGCCCGTCATCGTCAACCACTCCGTCGTCCGCGCGGGGGCGTCCGCGAGGGCGTCCGCCGCGGGCCTTGCGGCATACGCCGGCACCCGCCGCGGCGTCGTCATCGAGGTCAGCGAGGCCGACGGCAGGAGGCTCGGCGTGGACGGCCTGGCCGCCTACGCCGCGAACAGGACCGGCTCGACCGGCGGCCTCTGGGGCGCGGACGGCCCGGTCCCCGTGGCGGAGGCCAGGCGCGCCATCGCCCAAAATGGCGGCGCGGTGCTCACCACCGTCGTCACGGTCCCGAACGACATCGCCCCCGGGGCCGGACTCGACCGCCTGGACGCCTGGCAGGCCCTGGTGCGCTCCGAGTGGCCGAGGCTCTTCTCCGAGATGACCGGCGTGCCCGAGAGCCGCGTGGAGTTCTACGCGGCGATGCACGTCAACGGCACGAGCCACCACGTCCACATCCTCACGGTCGACCGCTCGGGCGACTGGGACTCCCTGCTGCCAAAGGGGAAGATGGAGGCGGCCAGGCTCGAGATCTCCTCGAAGGCCATGGCGCCGCTGCTGCGGGAGGCCTACATCGAGCGCGACCTCGCGAGGGAGGCCGCGCTGGACGCCGTCGCCCGCATCGACCGGAACCGCTTCGATATCGAGCTGCCGCCGGACGGAAGGATCGAGGCCGCCCACCTCAGGCGTTTCCACCCGGAGGCCTCCGCCGCGCTGAGGGAGGCCCTCGACCGGGCGGCGTCCGACTCCCCCGAGCTCGCCGGCGCGCTGGAGCGCCACAGGAAGGCGGTCGAGAGGTGCGCCGACCTCAAGTGCCTGACCGGTGAGGCGCGGGATGTCTACACCCGCAAGGCGGCCGCCGACCTCGGCCTCCGGTGCGAGAACGCGGCGCTGCGGGTCATAGTCCCGGACAGAACGCCGGCTCGCGAGGAGGTGCCGACACGGCGCGCCGCGCCCCAAACAACCGGCCCCGCGACGGAGAGGCGGCGGGAGGCCGGACTCGCCACCGAGGCCCGGGCCTGCATCCCGAAGACACGCCTCGAGAGGCTCGCGCGAAAGGCCGCGCGCGGCCGGACCCTCGAGCCGGCAGACCTCAGGGGGTGCCCCACGGCGGACCGGGCATTCAGGCGCGCCCCGTCGGCAGGCACCGCCCTAGGGCGCGCCGCCGCGATGGCGGCACAGTCGCCAGGGAGACCACGCGGGACGCCGGCGGGCGCGACATGGGGGACGAGGCCGGCGAGAGGGCGCTGAGACTCATCGCCGCGACCCTGAGGGTCCTCGCCTCCGGCGGCGCCGGGCCGTCGAGCGTCCCCGCGCTGAAGATAGCAAACAGGATAGAGAGGACGATCACGAGATGAAACCGAAATCCTTCAACCGCGATATGAGAAGGGAGCTCGTCCGCACGCTCGCGGGCCACGGCGTCGCCGCCGGCATCGCCTGCGTCGCGAGCGCCAGCGCCTGGGACTACGCCAGATGGTGGACCGCATCCCTCATCTCGGGCCTCTCCGTCCTGCTGCGGCTGCCCACGGCCGACCCGGGCCCCGAGCCCGCCTACGTCTTCCGCGGCCCCCTCGAGGCGGCCGCCGACACGGCGGCGTCGGGCCAGGCGGGCGAGCTGCTCGCGGCGCTCGCCCTCGTCGCGGCCTCCGTCCTCGCGCTCGGATTCGTTTCTTGGGGCCGCTCACGGGCGAGACTCCACGACGGGACGTTCGCCGGCGATCGCGCGCCCACGCGCACGCACGGGGACGCCTGGCTCGAGTCGAGGCCCTCCAGGGTCGCGAGGCGCTGCCCTCCTTGGGACGGGAAGGCCGCCGCGGAGGGGCTCGTGGCGGCCGGCTGCATCGGCGGCGGGATCGCGATGGTCCCCGCCGTCCACTGCCTCATAAGGGCGGGCAGCGGCGCCGGCAAAAGCAGGCGCGCGCTGGCGCCATCAATTGCGGCTGCGATCGACCGCAACGCCCACGGGGTACCGACCTCCGTCATCGTCCACGACCCCAAGTCCGAAATCCGCGCATGGACCGAGCCGCTCGCCAGGAAGGCCGGGATGGAGGTCGTCGCCATCCGGCTCGACGAGCCCGTCAAGTCGGCGAGGTTCAACCCCCTCGACCGCGCCATCGCGGCACTCGGCGCCGAGGGCGTCGCCGGCGTCGTGGCCGAGCTCCGCGAGCTGTCGGCGGCCATCGTGCCCGACGCCTTCTCCTCGGGCCAGAGGTTCTTCACGGACGCCAGCCGCAACCTGCTGACCGGCCTCTGCCTGCTCGCGATTACGGACGGGCGGATCCCCGACGGCGCGCGGAACCTCTCGACCGTGCTCGCGCTCCTGGAGCCCCGCGACGGGAAGAGCGCGGTGAAGTCGCTGGAGGAGCTCGCCGCGGACCTGCCGGCGGGAAACCCGGCGCGCCAGTTCCTCCTCGTCGCCTCGTCGAACGGCGGCGGGGAGGCCCTCGTCTCCACCGCGCGCAACTACCTCATGTCCTTCTGCGACGACGACGTCAGCCGCATGCTCTGGGGCGGCGAGGTCGACCTCGCATCGGTCGGGCGCAGGCCCACCACCATCCTCTACATCGCCAGCGCGGCGGACCGCGGCGACCGCGGCGCGCTCGTCTCGTGCATCTTCTCGCAGGCGCTCTCGGCGCTGCGCGAGACAGCGCGCCTGTCCGGCGGCAGGCTGCCGGCGGAGACCCTGCTCGCCATCGACGAGGGGTCCGGGATCCCCAAGATCCCCCGCCTCCTCGGCGACCTCGCGGAGGTCCGGAGCATCGGGCTGCACGTCGTCTTCGTGCTCCAGAACACCCATCTGCTCGAGGCGCGATGCGGTTACTCCAGGGCGGAGTCGGACGCGCTGCTGGCGCTGCTCGGCACCCAGGTCGTCCTCTCGGTGGAGTCCGTCGGCGAGGCGGAGGAGATCAGCAAGCGCCTCGGCGACTACAGCGTCAAGACGACCGGGCAGAGCTCCACCAAGGGGACGCAGAGCTCCTCGTCCGGAAAGTCGTTCTCCGTGGCGCGGCGGCCGCTGATCACCCCGTCGGAGCTCATGGCCTGGAGCGCGCGCGAGAACGGCGCGCTCGTGATCGACGCTGAGGGCCCGATGGCGCTCGCCAGCCGCGACATCACCGAGACGTTCCTGGGGCCGCTGCTCGGCATGACGTCACCGGAGGCCGAGGGCGCGCTGCTCGCGCGGGCGCTCGAGGGGGAGGCTCGCAACGCCGCCCCGGCACCGGTATGGCGCATCCCGGAGAAGCCGAAAAAGCCCAAGGGGTCTCCATCCAGCAGCAGGAAGCGCAAGGTGTCCGCCGCGCCCGACGGGTTCTGATGCGTCATACGGCCCTGTCTGCGAAAACGGCCCGCCGTCCTACGCCACGCGAGGCGCGTATGACGGCGGGCCGCGGCGGTCTTTCGTTTTATCTGCCCACGCTGCCAGCGGAAACGAACTCGGCACGCCGAGTTGCGCCGCAAAATCCCGGGCGCCCGTAGTGCGCCCTTATCCTGCTCCCACCGTCCAAGGCACTTGGACGGTGGGAGTTCCGTATTCTCTGCAACGAAAAGCGCGGCCCATCTGGACCGCGCTCCCGCTCCTCTCAATTTCGCTCTGCGACGTAGACCGTCCGGCCCGTCTCGCAGTCGATGGTCTCGGCGTCCCCGAAACCGACCCGGACGGCGGCCCATCCGCCGGCGAGCGCCAGCGCGTCGGCCTCGGACCTCGCGGCGGCGATGAGTCGCTCGAGCTCTGCCGAGCCCGCCGGCGCGGTCCCCACCTCGAACGCGCCGGCGTCTCCGCCCGCCTCGTACTCGACGACGACCGTCGATCCGAGTGCCTCCTCGAGGGCCTCGAGCTGCCCGCCCATCTTGTCGAGGGCGCACCCGTCGACCGTGGCGAGCGGGTAGCGGGCCATCCCGGACGCCGCCGAGCGGCCGGCCATGCGGAGCATGCCGGCGGCCTCGAGCGCCTCGAGGAGCGCCGCGGGCACCGCGGCGTCGATGGCGACGTTGCCGCGCCCGCGGCACCACTCGGCCGCCGACGGCACGTCCGCCGTGAGCACGCCCCACTCGGCCATGTAGCCATCGGAGCGCGGGTCCGTGGCGTCGAGGAGGAGGACGGCCAGGCCGCCGCCCACGTACTCCCCGGCCACGAGGGCGAGGCGGACCGCCTCGCCCATGGAGTCGAACTCGACCGTGACCATGGAGCTACCTCCTCCTGACAGCGCTGAGCGGCCTCGGGGAGAAGTGCTCGTCGCGCTCGACGGCGGCGAACCCCATCTGGCGGTTCAGCTCGGCCATCTCCTTGATGCTGAAGTAGCCGAGCTCGTCGTCGTAGCCCTCGACGAGGCCGAACGCCTCGTCCGTTCCGTCGAACTCGAGCAGCCACCAGTCCCATCCGTTCACGCACGAGAAGTAGTGGGCGTAGACCGTGGGGTCCTCCGCCCCGTCCTGCCCATAGAGCCTCGGCACCGTCTTGGCGATTTCCTCGGTCATCAGCTGCTGCATGTCTTCCTCCGTTCCGGGCAACCTGCCCTCAACATCTCGCCCCTGCGGGCAAAGCCGAATGGCGACGCCGCGCGTCGTCGTCGGCTTTGCTCCCTGCAAAGCCGCACCGGAGCGAAGACGGGTCAAGGGAGGTCCATGACGACCTCCACCAACCGGAGCGGAGCGGAGGTTTGTGCGGGGTCTCATGGGCCCCCTTGACGCGGCGTAGCGGAGGTGCCACCCGGCCGCGGGGCCGAGGCCGATTCGCGGCGGACGCCGGCAGCCCACGTCCAGCATCGGAACCATTAGAGACGCTATTCACTTTTCGATAGGAGCCATATGGAACTCGAGGATATCGTTTACGAGCTCGCCTGCCTTCATGAGTCGATGCTCTTTTGCTGCATGGCGCTGAGAAGGATTATCAGGGACCTCGAAGAGGCCGAACAGCGCATCCGCGCTGAAGCGGCCGCCGCCGAATCCCCTCTTTAGAAAAGTACCCCGGCGATTACCACCGGGGCACTTTTAAATGACGTCAGAAGCCGGCAGCCGAACTAACCATCGAACAGATCTGAATCGAAAAACCCTCTCAGAGAGACGCCAAGCCCGCCTGCGATGCGCTCGATATTCTCGATAGACACGTTTCGCTTGCCTGTCTCGACTTCGGCGAAATAGGTGCGAGACATCTCGATGGAGTATGCGAAGGCCTCTTGGCTCATGCCGAGCTCGCCCCTCAGCTCCTTAATGCGAAGCCCCACGCGCATCTTGGGGTCAAGCTCAGTCATCGGCACCTCCTATCCACCGGTGTCAATGATTCAGGCCAACCCTATATAAGTCACACCTATATAAGTGACAATTTGAAATACAATGCAAATATTGGGGCATTGCAACCAGAAAGGAACCATGGTGGATACGGAGATTCCGAAAGTGACGGACGATATGCTCTCATTGGACTTCCCCAGCGACTATGCATATATCGCAAAACCCTTTGGTCGAGGACTCCGCCCGGACAGGCAACTGCAACTTCTAAAGAACTTGCATACAGAACATTAGAAAGAAGGTCATACCATGCGAACCTATCAACACCCGATATACCAAGACAACGCTATGGCGATTCGCGCCGAATATGATGAGGAAAAACGAGTCTTCGATTTGATGAAGA
>CAUFXK010000050.1 GCA_959596495.1 uncultured Collinsella sp.
GCATATGCCTGCCGTGGGATTTAAAGACGGCCAATATCCAGCCTAAGACACAAATTGATGGTAAAGTTACTTGCGACAAGGTCGCAGCTAGTCATTGATTGCCCCGACTGGAGCGAGTCCTCTGTTAAAGATGGACTGAGACGTTTTCACCAATTTGGGTCCGTGCATATGGTCATTCCATAGCCACGGACCCGAATCCGCGCCTACGGAATGACCATATGCACGGACTGTGCGGCCTTGTCCTTATTGGAATCGAGGTGCAATGCTCTGCGACTGTATCAGTAAAACTGATTTGAATATCCTGAGAAATCATCTGAGGGTTTATCGTGACGTTAATAAACTGCCCTTGTTTATCTTTCCCTGCGGCGGTGATCAGAGTCTGCATTCCTCTCGACGATTCTTTAGAGCTTATGTGTCCAACAATCACACCGAGGCTTTAAAAAACGTTTTTTGTCTTACCGCCGAAGACGTAGCGGAGGAAATGGACGGTTCGAGACTTAATTTACTTCAGCAAGAGGCCATGCTTGCCGACATATCTGACTGGATATTGATTTTTGCAGAGAGCTGTGGATCTTTTTGCGAGTTGGGCGCTTTCTCCGCTTTGCCTCATGCTGCTTGGATTACCTCTGTTGCTGTTGGAAAGCAATATAAGGGCTCTCGGAGCTTCTTGATTGATGGGCCAGTGGAAGAAATAGCCACGGGCGACTCCTCGCTTAACAAAGTCTTTTACTTAGACTTAAATAACCCAATGTCTTCGCCTGACTTGTGCCGCTTTGTTTCTGAACTAAGACCCCTTATTGGTGTTAATGCTACTAAGCGGGGCAAGGCTAGCCAAAAGGCCGCTAGAAAGATGATCAATCTAGACGAGTCCAAGATTAACGTGGGCTCGCTCGTCCATGAGTTACTTGATTTGCTTCAATTATTGGGCCCCATGTCGGAGACCGATTTACGAACGATATACTGTGCGGCCAAAGGCTTCCGTGCTAGTAAGCTCAAAATATTCTCGCCCATTTTAAATGCAGACATGAAAAATGCCGGCGTTCCGATATCTTGGTCGGATGTTTGCTGCATGATGAGAGCTACCGGTCTTGTTTCTAAAGTGAGATGCAATAGGGGTCCGGATTATCTGATTAAAAGCACGATACACCTTGATTCCTATTTCATGTTTAAGAGATACGAAGACCGAGATTTCTTAAATATGAGGGCGCGGGTAATCCTTCGTAAGAGATCAATGGGGTATGGAGGCGTTGCCGGTGTCTATTGCGGATAGAATTTGCTTCGACCTTGGAATGACAAATCGTCAGCTATTGGGCCTTGTAAGCTCAACGACAGATAGGTATCACTGTTTTTCTGCCGGTGGGAGAAAGATTGTTGCGCCTCGGCCAGATTTGAAGCTCGTCCAATGTTGGATTTCGGATTATATAAATACGGAGTTTGATATAGATCTTCCTTACGCTACAGCCTACGAAAAGGGCTCAAGTGTCTGCCGTAATGCCGGGCTCCATGCTAAGAGTAGTCATTTTCTTCTGCTTGATATTCGTCATTTCTTTGAGTCCTGCACTCAGCAAATGGTTAGGAATTTGTTTTCAGGGGGAACGTATCGGTCGACGAACACTGAATCTCGCTCGCGTCTTACTGCAGACGATGTCGATCTTCTTGTAACTCTATCTTGCTATCGGGGCTCTCTTGCAACGGGCTCTCCGTGCTCGCCTTTTATCGCCAATCGCATAATGGCTTCGTTTGACCATGAGATTGCAGCTAGACTAGGCGATAGATTCGTCTACTCGCGATACTCTGACGACATCTGCATTTCATCAACTGAATGGATAGACTCCGCGGAGATTTCAGCCATTGTCGATGACCGCCTAAAGCAAAAGGGTTTTGATCTGAATAAGGACAAAACTCGTTGTTTTGGGCGAGGGCACCTTCGTAAAATCACGGGCATCTATCTTGACTGCAATGGCGTCCTTCGACTGGGGCCCCAAAGAAAAGCAGAGCTAAAGTGCTCGTTATACCAGGTGCTTATGCGCGAGTGCGATCGTAATTACGCCCATCGCGTTTTAGGCCACTTGAGCTTTTGCAAACAGGTTGAACCGGATTATTGCAATGCGCTTTTAGCCAAGTACGCGAGCTATGGTAAGGCTGTTTCTTGCGGAGGAGTTATGCCAGCGTTAGTAGAGCTCGCCTATGGGTGATTGGCGGGCGACTTGCTGGCGGCATGTGACGGTTGTGTTGGCTTGCTTTTTGAACCATTCTCGAATTGGTTGCATATTCTATTAAATTTTGGACAGTTAATACTTCGAGGGAGTCGAAGCGCTTTGAGTATTTACTGCTTGAGCACCGCTGAATATCGCGAATCAATGCCGCCGATATTGCGCTTTGGCACCGGGCCCGACACTGGTCCCGGTGCTTTTTTACTACCGTTTTCTTGCTAACGTCCGGTCCTGCTGCGCTGCCGCATGTTGACTTCGCTCATTGTTAGTACAGGTCGTATCATGCGCGTCTTTGTCCGTGATGGTTGTTTCTTCTCGGATGAAGTGGTCGAACGATCGGATTTTAAGCTAATGAACTGGGGCTATTTAATAAAATCCTTCCTCCTGATGCGACCAAGGTGGCGGTCCAGTTCGTATAAAGCGTCAATGTAAAGCTCGGCAGAATTGCGTATGTCTCGCATGTCGAGGCAGCATCTTTCAAAGTGCAGCTTGCCTTTTTGTTCTGTGGCGCTGCGGATATTGCGACATGTCATCAATGCGATGTCATTATCGCCCACGCAGCTGATTCTTGAAAATCCTTTTGGTGTGATGCGATAAATAACTGCCTTAGGAAAGGAATCAAGTAGGCTTTTCCCTCTTATATCAATGCAGATTCTCCCTTCTGGTCCAAAACCATAATCCTGATGTCTAGTTGAATTGAGGGGGTGGGCAATAACTACCGAACGAACAACTTGGAGATACTTGCTCGCGTCGTCGAGTTCGCTTTGTTTAGAGAACTCAAAATCGTTTTTGATCTCTTTTCTCAGACAGTTCTCTTAAATTTGCCAGAACGCATCTTTTATCCATGTAGCAAGTGCCACAAGATAAACGGTGTCCTTTGGGTTGGGCAAGAAGCCCCCGCCGATAGTGGAATTGAAATCTTGAATGCTGTATTTAGCCTTAAGGATGAGATCGGACATTAATTCAAAATGATCGGAGTCCTTCCAGGGCCATTTCTTCCATATGCCGCCTCCGTGTTCACCTAAATCATCGGTGGTCTTTATTTTTTCGATTGCTTGCATGTCTCTCCTGTCTATTCGATTTGCTGCAGCGCTCCTTTTATTGTCTTGATATCAACATGGTTCCCATTAATGGCTAAAATCTGCCTGCTACCCAAAGAATGAGTCCAAAGGTTGATTTGGAGGATTAGCGGCATAGGATTGATGGACCCCGAGCTTTCCCTTAAAGTAAGCCTTGTGATGAGGCCTTGCGACGGTATGTCCGGCTTGGTCCGTGGTAACCGCCGAAAGGCGGTTTTCGTGTTTAAGAGGCTGTTTACCGAGGGCATTTGTCCGTATCCGCTTCTGGGCAGTGGGCTTTTATCGCGAATTTCGGAAGTGCGGGGAAAATCGAAACTTGCCGCGCACACTCCGATTTTTGCCAACAAAATCGCAGGCCGCAAGAGTCCAAACCTGGGGCCTAGTCGACAGGTCCCATTTTTTACCGCACTTCCGAGTTCACCTGTCGATAATGTGCGGCGGCCTCTGGAACCTCCGAGAGCGTCGGCCTTTTAGCATAAAGCGCATCGCCCCCCCCGGGGGGGGCTTCTGGGGCGCGGCTCTTCTGGTTAAACTACTCAATTCTTAATGCTCACCGTGCTTAATTCTCGATGACCATTCGGACTATTTTTAAGTGGGCATCAACAGGTTGAGTCGGGAAGGGGGGAGCTGAGGTGGATGAGGCGTATTTGTCCTGGCGTTATGTTCCGCACTTATTTGACCATGCACGATACGGTAGCTTCAGCTTGCGGCTGTTTTGCGCTTCTTCGAGATCCCACACCGTACCTTCCAGGTCCGATTTATGTCCGCGCCAGTAGTTATGCTTTAAGCAAAGCGGCACGAGTGAACTTGCTACAAGCCTCATGCTGTGAGCACGTTAGCCAATCGGTCGTGAAGGCGAGGTGAGTATGAAAGGTAGAAACCAGCACGTTACGAAGCGGGCGGATGGCAAATGGCAGGTTAAGGGTGAGGGGGCGCGTCGCGCTTCCTTTGTTACGACGACCCAGGGCGAAGCTATAAAGCGCGGTCGTCAAATTAGTTCTAATCAGCACTCTGAGCTAATCACCCATCGTCCCGATGGCAGAATCCGCGCAAAGGATTCCCATGGGCACGATCCCTTCCCGCCGAGAGGATAGGGGCTTGACGCCATTGTGGCTGCGGGCATGGATTAGCGTGTCCGCAGCCGCAAGCGCCTTCCGGAAGTATGTGGCAAATTCTGGAATCCCCGAGCACAACGGCTTTTCCACATATAGGATCCGCAGGTAGAAGCATTGCGGTATTCCGGAGCGCTCGGCACGCCAGGGATTTGCTGCATACTTCCGAGTTTTTGGCCTTGTGCCCTTTGTTCTAGATGCTGCAAACACTTGATTGATGCTATTTAAGGTCTATAATCAAATAAAAACTCTGAAATATCTTTTCAAAACAATGAAAGGAATTTTGAGGACGATGCTTTGCCAGTTTACCTTCAGGAACTATAGATCCTATCGCGACGAAACTGAGCTTTCCATGCAGGCAACATCGATGAGGGAGTTCGAGCGCTCCCTTATAGAGTGCCCTGACGGGCAGAGCTTCCTTCCGGTGGCTGCGGTTTACGGGCCTAACGCTGGCGGCAAGTCTAACCTGCTCGAGGCTCTTGACTATATTCGTTCGGCGGTGGCAAGGCCGATCAGATTGTTGTCTGCCAGCACTGATGCGCCAGAAGGTAACCGATCTTCAATACCCCGTTGCTCTGCGTTCGAGTTCGATGACGTGTCGGCTGCTAAGCCCACCGAGTTCGAGCTCTACTATCGCGCGGGTGAGCATGAGTACCGCTATGTCCTGTCCGTGCATGCGGACGAGATCGTGTCCGAGGGACTGTGGCGGCGCAAATTGGGAGCTTCGCGTACGGCAATGTTGTTCGAGCGCGAGGGTGCTGAGGTCGAGCTCGGTCCCACGCTGCGCAAACTTGTTACGGCTGCGAGATTCAACCCGAGTCTGCCGTACCTGTCGTTCCTCTGTATCAACTTTGACGCGCCGGTGATCAAGGAGGCTGCCAGCTGGTTTCTTGATGGCGTGTTCCTGAACTACAACAGCTCTTACCTGGAGCGGATGCTCGAGCAATTGCTGGACGAGGCGGAGTCGCCCGAGGTCACGCGCTTTCTGCGCGCCGTCGACGTACGCATCGATGGCTTTAGGGTGGAGAAGGCCCCGGAATGGCGCGGCCAGCGCGTCTTTGTGAGGCACGAGGTGGACGGCAAGGGCTATGAGCTGCGCCTTTCTGAGGAGTCAGCCGGCACACAGAAGCTCATGGGGCTAGCTGCATATCTGATGGCTGCGCTCGAGCGCGGCACTACCGTTGTGGTCGACGAACTTGACGCCAAGCTTCATCCGAAGCTCCTGCGCTACGTGATTCTGTTGTTTAAGGATCCCGAGGTCAACAAGAGCGGCGCGCAGCTCATCTTCTCGTCCCAGGACGTGTCCACAATGCGAAACGACGTGTTCCGCCGCGACGAGATATGGTTCGCCGCACGCGGCGAGGGGGAGGCGAGCCAGCTATGGTCGCTCGCCGACATCCACGAGTCAAATGGCAACCTGGTCAGCAAGAACGCGGCATTCGACAAGCAGTACCTGTCTGGCCGCTATGGTGCCGACCCGTATCTCACGCGCATTGAGGAGTGGGATTAGTATGGCCGCGAAAAAGTCGAGGGACTGGCGCAGCGGCAAGCGCGAGGGACGCTCTCGCATGGTACAGATGACGCGCCATCTCGTGGTGACCGAGGGCAAGGAGACTGAGCCTCGATACTTTGAGGGCGTGCGCGCCGCGTTAGGCGCAGCAAATGAGCGGAAGGTTGCCGTAGTCGTTAAGGGGACTGGCAAACATACTCTCGACCTACTTGACTTCGCTGTCGAACACTGTCGCTATGCTCCTGAGACGTTTGACCATGTGTGGCTTGTATTTGATAAGGATGATTTCTCTGCATCCGATTTCGATGCGATGGAGAGCAAATGCGCCGAGCTCACCGATGGATTGAGGACGTTTCATGCGCTGTGGTCGAACCCCTGCTTTGAGCTGTGGCCCCTTCTGCACCTTCGATATACGACTGCTCCCATGTCGGCCGCAGAGTGCTAGCGTGGCCTCGCTCAAGCCATGTCTAAAGACCTGGGCATTGAGTACCGCAAGAATTTGGCAGGGCTGTTCGAGGTGGTGGACGGCAAACGAGGCGAGGCGTTGCAGCGTGCTGGACGCCTCGTCACATACCATAGGGGGCTGGGTAACGTTAAACCATCCGCGCAAAACCCTGCAACCAAGGTGGGCGAGATATTCGATGTGATTGGGCCGTATCTGGTTTGACGGTCAAGTTCGATCGGGCTTGATAAGACTGGAGATTCATGAAAGATGTTGTTTCGGGCTGCCTGCCGTCTTTAACTGGATTGACCTTTTGGGACCCGATAGGATACTAGGCCGAATCTAGCGGTATTGACGCAGTCAACCTACGGGCCTGCGTCCTGCGGGGGCGGCTTTTCTTTTGAATTGCCGCCCCTTTTCATCATTTGTATGGATGTAAGATTCGGCCTGTCAAAATTTACATCTCAATAAAGAAAAGGCGAAATTGCGTGCGATTTTCTGCTCGTATGTAACTTTACTGACGTGTTGTTGCTCAGTCTTAATTCGCTGTGGTTGCCGGTAAGGGATTGACCGGAATTGGGCTTTTCCCTATCCGCTCCGTCGCGAGTTCTACATCGAGTGCATCTGCAACATGATGCGCCCGTGGACCATCGTGAACTATGAGCGTGAGCCGTGGGTGATGGACGAAGGTACCGTGCGCATTACGTTTGACATAAACATGCACGCGGCGGTGGATCGCTGGCGTTTGCTCGACCTGGGCGGTTGAAATGATCCGCTGAGACCTTTCCAGTCGAATATTTTTCGGGCGAGGGTTGGGTATCATGGTGAAAGCGATTTCAACGACAGGGGTGCTCGTGGTAAAGATGAAAGATGTGGCCGAGCTGGCGGGCGTTTCGAGCGCCGCCGTCTCGCGCTACCTCAACGGTGGATATATCTCGGCGGACAAGGCCGAGCGCATTAAGCAGGCGATTGAGCTGACCGGATACGTGCGGTCCAGCCAGGCTCGCGCGCTGCGCACCGGCTCCACCAAGCTCATCGGCGTCATCGTGCCCAAGATCAACTCGGAATCCGTGAGCCGCATTACCGCCGGCATCGGCCAGGTGCTCGGTCGTCGTGGCTACCAGATGCTGCTTGCCAATACTGACAATGCCCCCGATCGCGAGCTCGAATACCTCGATTTATTCCAAAACCACCCAGTCGATGGCATTGTGCTGGTGGCAACTATGATTACCGACGAGCACCGTCGGGCGATTGAGTCGTGCCGCGTGCCCATCGTGCTGATCGGCCAGAATGTTGAGGGCGCGGCGTGCGTCTATCACGACGATTACGAGGCCGCCTTTGAGCTGGGCCATGCGCTTGGGGGTCGCGTGGACGGCAAGATTGCCTATATTGGAGTTACCGAGGAGGACCGCGCGGCCGGTTATGACCGCCGTCGCGGTTTTGAGGCCGGCTTGCGCGCCGCGGGCGTGGCGCTTGATCCGAGCCTGATTCGCCAGGGGTCCTTTACGCTCGACTCGGGCTATGGTGCGGCGCGTGAACTGCTTTCCGTCGCTCCCGATGTTTCGTTTATCGCCTGCGCGACCGACACCATGGCGGCGGGCGCGTTGCGTGCTATCGATGAGGTTCGCGGCGTGGGCGAGGGCATGCACCGCGTAAGCGGTTTTGGCGACAACGCGTTTTTGCGCGCGCTGACAGGCGGCATTCCCACCGTGCACTATGGCTACCTGACCAGTGGCGTCGAGGCGACCAATATGTTGCTCAACACGCTCGATGGCGTGGAGGGGGAGAGCGGTCTCAAGACGCTCAAACTCGGCCATCAGCTTATGAATGTCTAGGTCTTGGGCATGTCTGTCTGCCTCTGAGCCCTTATGTTTGTCTCAAAACTACCATTCACCGGCTTTTTCCTACCGTTCACCCTACTATGAAAACGATTGCAGACATATGAAACTGAAATCGATTACAGTGTAAGTGTCAAAGATGGCCGGGTGTAAATGCGCCCGTTGGAGGAAAGGGAAGTCATGGACTACCGCAAATCAGCCCAAGAGGTGCTCGACAACATCGGTGGCGCCGACAACGTTGTTTCGGCCGCGCACTGCGCCACTCGCCTGCGCCTGGTGATTGCCGATAACACTAAGGTTAACAAGGAGGCCCTCGAGAACGTCGACGGCGCCAAGGGCGTCTTTGAGGCCCAGGGCCAGCTCCAGATTATTTTTGGCACCGGCACCGTCAACAAGGTCTACGAGGAGTTCATCGCGCTCAGCGGCGTCGAGGCTGCCACCAAGGCCGAGGTCAAGGAGGCCGCGGCTCAGCAGCAGAACATCTTTATGCGTGCCATTAAGGTGCTCGGCGATGTCTTTGTCCCCATCATCCCCGCCATCGTGGCTTCGGGCCTGCTGCTGGGCATTATGAGCGCCCTCAATTTTATGGCCTCCAACGGCTTTATCGCGCTCGATACCAATAACTTTATCTACAAGATTGCCGACCTGGTCTCGGGCACGTCCTTTGGCATTCTGCAGATCCTGATCGGCTACTCCGCCGCTAAGGCCTTTGGCGCCAACCCGTATCTGGGCGCTGTCGTCGGCGGTGCGTTCATCAACTCCTCGCTGCAGAGCGCTTACACGGTTGCCTCCGAGGGCGTTCAGACCATGGTCACCGTCATTCCCGGCGTGTACAGCTTTGAGTGGGTCGGCTATCAGGGCCATGTGATCCCCATCGTCATCGCCTGCGCCATTCTGGCCTTCCTCGAGAAGCGCCTGCACAAGATCGTTCCCGAGATGTTCGACCTCTTTGTGACCCCGCTTGTCTCCGTGTTCGTGACCGTGCTCGTGACGCTCGTTGCCGTCGGCCCCATCTTCGTGTGGGCCGAGAACGCCATCCTCGGTCTGATCCAGGCCCTGCTGACCCTGCCCTTCGGCATCGGTTCCTTTATCGTCGGTCTGTTCTATGCCCCCACGGTCGTTACCGGTATCCACCAGATGTACACCGCCATCGACCTGGGCCAGCTCGCCCAGTACGGTGTGACCTACTGGCTGCCCATTGCCAGCGCTGCCAATATCGCCCAGGGTGGCGCAGCGCTCGCCGTTGCCTTTAAAACCCGCGATGCCAAGATCAAGGGCCTGGCGCTTCCTTCGGCTCTGTCCGCCTTCATGGGTATTACCGAGCCGGCCATCTTTGGTGTGAACCTGCGCTTCTTTAAGCCCTTCATCGCCGGCTGCATTGGCGGCGGTTGCGGTGCCCTGGTCTGCGCGCTCACCTCGCTTGCTGCTTCCGGCACGGGCGTCACCGGTATCTTCGGTATCCTGCTGTGCCTGGCCCAACCCGTGCAGTACGCGATCATGTTCGCGGTCGCCGCGCTGGTTTCCTTTGGCGTCTCGTTTGTCCTGTACAAGGACGAGCCCAAGGCTTTCGAGCAGGCCTAAGAGCTTTTGATTGAGGGAATGCCCGCGGGCTGTATGCTCGCGGGTGTTTCCCGCATCTGGCGCCTTGTAACTTTCGATCCGTTAGGACTTTGATATGTCTAATGCACTTGGTCGCGACCTTGCAAAGCTGGTCGCCGCTGTTGACGCCGCCGCCTCTGAGTGCGGTCATGGCGCGTATGGCCAGCGCTTCCACATTATGCCGCCGGCGGGTTGGCTCAACGACCCCAACGGTCTTTGCCAGGCGGGCGGCGTGTTCCATGCCTATTTTCAGTATGCGCCGTTTGATGTCGAGGGTGGCGTTAAGGTCTGGGGCCATGCGACGAGCCGCGACCTTATGAAGTGGGAATATGTTGGAGCGCCGTTGCTTCCCGACGAGCCGTTCGACTGTCATGGCGTGTATTCGGGCTCCGCGCTTGCCGAGGACGGTCGCATTCGCGTGCTGTACACAGGCAACGTGAAGCTATCCGATGCGGACGGGACGTACGACTACGTCAATACCGGCCGCCGCGCCGATACTGTTTATGTCGAGAGCGTTGATGGCCTTGCCGGTCGGGAGTTCAGCCAAAAGCGCGTGGTGCTGGCGTCCGATGATTATCCCGAGGATTTGACCTGCCATGTGCGCGATCCCAAGGTATGGCGTGACGCGGACGGGCGTTATCACATGGTGCTGGGCGCCCGTCGTCGCGTGGATGGGCCGCATATCGAGAGCCGTTTTTGTGCGATGCACGGCGAGGGTGCCGGGCGCGATGTGGGCGAGATCCTGGTGTATGGCTCGGCCGATATGCTGAGCTGGGAGCTCGAGACCCGTGTGTCTACGCCCGAGCGTTTTGGCTTTATGTGGGAGTGCCCGGGGTATCTTGAGCTTAAGGCCGATGACGGTGTGCCGGTGAAGTTCCTGTCCTTCTCTCCTCAGGGGCTCGAGGGCGGTCGTTGGGACCGCGGCAACGTATACGCTGCTGGCTACATGCCTGTAACGGGCGACATTACCGGTGGTGACGGTACCTATGAGCCGGGCGAATTCCGCCTGTGGGACGCCGGTTTTGACTTCTATGCTCCGCAGGAGTTCACGGCCGAGGACGGTCGCCACATTCTGATCGGCTGGATGGGCATGCCCGATGAACCGACCTATGGCAACGCACCCACCGTGGTGTGCGGCTGGCAGCACTGCATGACGGTGCCGCGTGAGCTTACAGCCGGTGCCGGCGGCGTGGTGCTGCAGCAACCGGCGCGTGAGATCGAGCGCCATTATGCCTCGGTGCGTGTGGGGGAGGGCTCGTTGGAGGTTGCCGGCGATACCTGCTTTGACGTTATTTCTAGCGGTATCGACGGCGCATTTACCGCGACCGTTGATGGCGAGCTGCAGCTGGCGTTTGTGCCCGCCGAGGGCGAGCTGCCCGCGCGCTTTGAGATGCGATTTACCGATGAGAGCCGCGCTTCTGCCGGCTGCGGTCGCACCGTGCGTTGGGAGCCCGTCGACGAGGTTCGTAACGTGCGCATTGTTGGCGATGTTTCGTCGGTCGAGGTGTTTGTGAACGATGGCGCACTCGTGTTTTCGACGCGCATCTATCCCGAGGCCTATGGCGTGTCCGTTGACGCTCCGGGTGCGAGCGTGAACTATCATGCGCTCAGCATCTAGGCGATTCGTCGCATATCGGCGCTATACTGCAGCCGTTGCCCACGATGCGGGGAACACCCGCATCGTGGGTTTTTGTTTATGAAGGGACGGTGCCGTGTGGATGTGCAGCAGCTAGAAGAGACTTGGGCTTTGAGGGCCGGCGCGCGTGAGGCGCGGTTGCTTGCGGGCCCGCATGTGCCGGTTGCTCTGTCGCAGCTGGGAATTGTGCGTCCCGGTGACCGCCTGGTCGCGTTTGCCGATGACTTTGCCGATACGTTTGCGAGCGGCTTTGATGCCTGCGACGTGGCTATGGTGGGTGAGCCGTCGGTTGCAGCGTTTGTCGCCGCGTCCGAGAACTTTGATGCTTCGTTTGATGCCGAGGGGCCGCACCTGTGGTGGTTTGTGAACTCAATCGGCGGCTTTGGCCTGTGTGTGCCCGATCTGCGTGCGCTGGGTCGGGCGGCGCGTGAGGCCCATGCGTTGCTGGTTGTGGACAACACCGTGGCGTCGGCTTTTGGCTGCGATCCGCTGCGTCTGGGTGCTGCGCTGTCCCTCGAGGCGCTCGACCGCGTGTGCGCCGGTGATGCTTCACGCAAGTTGGTTGCCGTATCGGTTGCGCGCTCGCAGCTTAAGCGCCATCGTGTGGATGCTGCCGCTGCGTGCACATATGCCCTGTTTGAGGACTGCGGCTTGGCAAAGCTTAATTTGCCTGCTGACGAGGCCGGTGTGCTGGAGCGCGGGCTGGACTCGCTCAATACCCGCATGCAGGCACACTTCGACCGCGCCCGTGCGCTGGCCGAGTATCTGGTCGCCAACGAGATGGTGCGCAACGTGCGCTATCCCGGACTGAGCTCGCATCCTGACCATGCGGTTGCAACGGGAATCCTCGAGCATGGTTTTGGCCCGGCAGTTGAATTTGACCTTATCGAGCGTAGCGCGGGAGAGCTGTTCGACGCTTTGCCGGGGGAGTTTCGCACATCGCCTGCCGGCGGCGCAACGACGCGCCTTTCGGCCCCACGCGGCAAGCAGGGGGGCACCATCCGTCTCTTCGCCGGCACCGACGACCCCTTGACGGTAGCCGCCACCCTAGATAACGCCCTCCGCCAATTAGCTACTCTTTGATGCTGGCGATGAGGTCGTTGGCTTTGGAGGCAATGACGTTGTTGATGTCGGCCTGCAGCTCCTCGTAGACCGCTATGGCTCGCTCGCCGGCGGGGGTGAGCGTGGATCCGCGGGCGCCGTCGCGCTCGATGAGCTTGCAGCCCAGCTGGCCTTCGGCCTCGTTCACAATGCGCCAGGCCTTGGAATATGCCATGCCCATGCTCTTGGCGGCACGGTTGAGCGAGTGCTCGCGGGCGATACCTTGCAGCAGCAAGACGCAGCCGTGGCCGAAGACGCCCGGCAGATCCTTGTCGCACGCTTGAATGACCAGCTTTGCCGTCGTCTTGTACTCCATGTGCTCCACGTCTCCCCGCTAAAGTGTTTGCTGGGCAAACGCAAAGCCTGCGTCAAACCCTCGTGTGCTCTTCTTAAATCATGCATTGTAGCAGTCAAAGTGCGTTAAGATACTTCCCCAGTATTGGGCGCCCAAGGTTGGGCTGGGTCCTACGAGGCCTGCAGCCGACCGGTCGCATGGAAAAAGGAGAAACATGGCTACGTTCTTTCCCGGTGAGTCCCACACGTTTTCGGAGTATCTGCTGGTCCCTGGCTACTCGTCCTCGCAGTGCATCCCCAACAACGTCTCTCTTAAGACGCCGCTAACCCGCTTTAAGCGCGGTGAGAAGCCGGCAATCACCCTGAACATCCCCATGGTTTCCGCCATCATGCAGTCCGTCTCGGGCGTCGACATGGGTGTCGCGCTCGCTACCGAGGGTGGCCTGTCCTTCATTTACGGTTCCCAGAGCGCCGAGTCCGAGGCCGCTATGGTCAAGGCCGTCAAGGATCACAAGGCTGGCTTCGTTCAGTCCGATTCCACACTGACCCCCGACATGACCATGGAGCAGGTCATCGAGCTCAAGGAGAAGACCGGTCACTCCACCATGCCGGTCACCGACGACGGCACTCCCAAGGGTAAGCTCCTGGGCATCGTCACCAGCCGTGACTATCGCCCCAGCCGCGATGACCACCAGACGAAGGTCTCCGAGTTCATGACCCCGCGTGAGCAGCTCATCGTGGGCGACAAGAACATCAGCCTCAAGGTTGCCAACGACGTCATCTGGGACAACAAGCTCAACGCCCTGCCCATCGTCGACGACAACGATCACCTGATGGGCATCGTCTTCCGTAAGGACTACGACAGCCACAAGACCAACCCCAACGAGCTGCTCGACGGTGATAAGCGCTACATGGTCGGTGCCGGTATCAACACCCGCGACTATGCCGAGCGCGTGCCGCTGCTCATCGAGGCCGGTGCCGACGTCCTGTGCATTGACTCTTCCGAGGGCTTCAGCGAGTGGCAGAAGCGCACCATCGAGTGGATCCGCGCCAACTACGGCGAGGACGTCAAGGTCGGTGCCGGTAACGTCGTCGACGCCGAGGGCTTCCGCTTCCTGGCAGACTGCGGTGCCGACTTCATCAAGGTCGGTATCGGCGGCGGTTCCATCTGCATTACCCGCGAGACTAAGGGCATCGGCCGTGGCCAGGCCACCGCGCTGATCGACGTCTGCCGCGCTCGCGACGAGTACTACGAGGAGACCGGCGTCTACGTGCCCGTGTGCTCCGACGGTGGCATCGTCTACGACTACCACATGACTCTCGCCCTTGCCATGGGTGCCGACTTTATGATGCTGGGCCGCTACTTCGCTCGCTTTGACGAGAGCCCGACCGAGCGCGTCAACGTCAACGGCCAGTACATGAAGGAGTACTGGGGCGAGGGTTCTGCGCGTGCCCGCAACTGGCAGCGCTACGACCTGGGCGGCGCCGCGAAGCTCAGCTTCGTCGAGGGCGTCGACTCCTACGTTCCCTACGCCGGCTCCCTTAAGGACGGCGTGGGCGGCACGCTCTACAAGGTCAAGTCCACGATGTGCAACTGCGGTGCCCTCTCGATTCCCGAGCTCCAGGAAAAGGCACGCCTGACCCTGGTGAGCTCGACCTCGATCGTCGAAGGCGG
>CAUFXK010000051.1 GCA_959596495.1 uncultured Collinsella sp.
AAGCACTCATGTAAGCCTGTCCCCAATGAGTGGGGCGATGCTATAGGATAGTTTAGTTAAAACGCTTCAGTATATTGAAGCGTTTTAGTGTGCCTTTTAGAGGAATCTGACCGTTCGCCGATTAATTTCTTGCTATCATGCAAAACGTAGGGTAAATCTCCGATCGCAAGGAGACACAAATGGTGAAAAAGTCACCGGAAAACACTACTCCCGCAATTGTGGACAACGTAGAGGCGCTTGAGGCTAAGCTCGCTCAGATGCGAGAGGCCCAGGCGCTTTTTGCTACGTACACGCAGGAGCAGGTCGACAAGATCTTCTATGAGGCCGCCATGGCTGCCAACAAGGCTCGTATCCCGTTGGCGAAGATGGCCATCGAGGAGACCGGCCGCGGCGTTCTTGAGGACAAGGTCATCAAGAACCACTACGCCGCAGAGTACATCTACAACGCTTACAAGAACACCAAGACCTGTGGTGTCCTGGAGCGCGACGAGGCTTACGGCATCACCAAGATCGCCGAGCCCATCGGCATCGTGGGCGCCGTCATCCCGACGACCAACCCCACTTCTACCGCGATCTTCAAGACGCTGATCAGCCTGAAGACCCGCAACGCCATCATCATCTCCCCGCACCCGGCTGCCGCCAAGTGCACCATCGCCGCCGCCAAGCTCGTGCTTGATGCCGCCGTCAAGGCCGGTGCCCCCGAGGGCATCATCGGCTGGGTTGATGTCCCCTCCATCGAGCTGACCAACATGGTCATGCGCGACGTCGACATCATCCTCGCCACCGGTGGCCCGGGCATGGTCAAGGCCGCTTACTCCTCGGGCAAGCCCGCCCTGGGCGTTGGCGCCGGTAACACCCCGGTCGTCATCGACGACACCGCCGACGTGCTGCTCGCCGTCAACTCCATCATCCACTCCAAGACCTTCGACAACGGCATGATCTGCGCTTCCGAGCAGTCCGTGACCGTCATCGACACCATCTATGACCAGGTCAAGGCCGAGTTCCAGAAGCGCGGCTGCTACTTCGTCAAGCAGGGTGCCGAGATGGAGGCCCTGCGTGCCGCCATGTTCAAGAACGGCGCTCTCGACCACCGCATCCCCGGCATGGCTGCCGCCAAGATCGCCGAGCTCGCCGGCATCGAGGTTCCCGCCAAGACCAAGATCCTGATCGCCGAGGTCACCTCCACCGACCCCGCCAAGGAGGAGTTCTCCCACGAGAAGCTCTCCCCGGTCCTGGCCATGTACCACGCCAAGGACTTCCAGGAGGCCGTCGACAAGGCCGAGCACCTGGTGCTCGCCGGTGGCCCGGGCCACACCGCCTCTCTGTACGTGCACCCCGCCCAGGCCGAGAAGATCAGCCTGTTCGAGCACGTCATGAAGGCCTGCCGTATCGTCATCAACACCCCGTCCTCGCACGGCGGCATCGGTGACCTGTACAACTTTGGCATGAAGCCGTCTCTGACCCTGGGCTGCGGCTCCTGGGGCGGCAACTCCGTCTCCGAGAACGTTGGGGTGAAGCACTTGATCAACGTTAAGACTGTGGCCGAGCGCCGTGAGAACATGCTGTGGTTCCGCGCTCCCGAGAAGGTCTACTTCAAGAAGGGTTCCACGCCCGTCGCCCTCGACGAGCTCGGTACCGTCATGGGCAAGAAGCGCGCCTTCATCGTCACCGACCAGTTCCTCTTCAAGAATGGCAACACCCGCGCCATCGAGGCCAAGCTCGACGAGATGGGCATCGCCCACGACTGCTTCTACGACGTCGAGCCCGATCCGTCGCTGCAGTGCGCACGTCGCGGCGCCAAGCAGATGGCTCTCTTTGAGCCGGACGTCATCATCGCCGTCGGCGGTGGCTCCGCTATGGACGCCGGCAAGATCATGTGGATGATGTACGAGCACCCCGAGTGCAAGTTTGAGGACATGGCCATGGACTTCATGGACATCCGCAAGCGTATCTTCACCTTCCCCGAGATGGGCAAGAAGGCCTACTTCGTCGCCGTCCCGACCTCTTCGGGTACCGGCTCCGAGTGCACGCCGTTCGCCATCATCACCGACAAGGAGACCGGCATCAAGTGGCCGCTCGCCGACTACGCGCTGCTCCCCAACATGGCTATCGTCGACGCCGACAACTGCATGACCGCCCCGCGCGGCCTGACCGCTGCCTCCGGCATCGATGTCATGACCCACGCCATCGAGTCCTACGTCTCCATCATGGCTTCCGACTACACCAAGGGCCTCTCCGAGCGCGCTGCTAAGCTCGTCTTCGAGAACCTGCCCTCCAGCTTCACGAACGGTGCCAAGGACCCGCATGCCCGCGAGGAGATGCACAACGCCTCCTGCATGGCCGGTATGGCCTTCGCCAACGCCTTCCTGGGCCTCAACCACTCCATGGCCCACAAGCTCGGCGCTTTCCATCACCTGCCCCACGGCCTCGCAAACGCCGTCATCCTGACCCGCGTCATGCGCTACAACGCCGCCGAGGCTCCCGTCAAGATGGGTACCTTCTCCCAGTATCCTTACCCCAACGCGCTGCACAACTACGCCGAGATGGCCAAGTACTGCGGCATCGAGGGCAAGGACGACAAGGAGGTCTTCGAGAACTTCATCACGAAGCTCGAGGAGCTCAAGGACTTCATCGGTGTCAAGAAGACCATCGCCGACTACGGTGTTGACGAGCAGTACTTCCTCGACACCCTCGACGAGATGACCGAGCAGGCATTCAACGACCAGTGCACCGGCGCTAACCCGCGCTACCCGCTCATGAGCGAGATCAAGGAGCTCTACCTGGACGCCTACTACGGCCGCGAGCCCCAGGACTACGCCGTCTGCTAGTTTTTAGCACGGTTATTTGCGGCGGGGGTGCACGGGTGTACGCACGCCCCCGCCGTTGCTTCTATCGCATCGTTGAAAGGATGCAATCATGCTGCTCCCCGATTCCAAGACCGAGCTCGTCCGTCGCGGCAACAAGGTCGTTTACGACCTGGGTGACAAGATCGTCAAGGTCTTTAACGAGACCAAGCCCGTCTCCGACGTGTTCAACGAGGCTTTGAATCTTGCCCGCATCAATGAGTGCGGCATCCGCAGCCCCAAGGCTCTCGAGGTTTCTCAGCTCGAGAACGCCAACGGCTGGGCTCTCGTGACCGAGAAGGTTCCGGGCACCACCCTTGCCGAGAAGATGACTGCCGAGCCCCAGCGCTTTGGTGAGTACCTCGAGATGTTCGTCGACCTCCAGATCGAGATCCACGGCTACACCTCCCCGCTGCTCAACCGTCAGCGCGACAAGTTCGCCCGCATGATCGACAGCCTCGATCAGCTCAATGCCACCACGCGCTACAACCTTCAGGAGCGTCTGGACGGCATGACCAAGGAGTTCAAGGTTTGCCACGGCGACTTCAACCCCTCCAACGTCATCGTCGGCGACGATGGCCAGCTCTATGTGTGCGACTGGGCACACGCCACCCAGGGCTCCCCTGCTGCTGACGTTGCCACCACCTACCTGCTCTTTGCCCTCAACAGCAAGGACCAGGCCGAGGCCTACCTGGAGCTCTACTGCGACCGCGCTGACATGCCCATGCAGGTCGTGCGTCAGTGGACGAGCATCGTTGCCGCTTCCGAGCTCGCTCGTAAGCGCAACGTGAACGATGAGTTCCTTAAGAACTGGATCGACGTCGTCGATTATCAGTAGTATCTGAGCGATTTATTTCGCATCGGAGGCACAAAGGAAAACCCCGCAGCTCATTTGGGCTGTGGGGTTTTTCTTTTAGCTATAAAAGATTCTTAGACGCAAAAGCGGCCCTGCGCCTCTCCCTCGAGAGACGCAGGGGCGCTTCGTAAGCGCACTCAACGCAGCGGGCTCGATTAACGGCGTGCTGCCTTCACAAGCTCGGCGACCTTGGCGACAACCTCATCGATTGCCACATCCTCGCGCTCGCCCGTAGCACGGTCCTTAAGCTCAACGGTACCGTTCTTAAGACCGCGCTTGCCCAGAATCACCTGATATGGGAAACCCATAAGGTCGTTGTCGGCAAACTTAAAGCCGGGACGCTCATCACGGTCATCGACGACAACCTCGATACCCTCGGCGCACAGACCCTCGACGATCTGCCCGCAAACGGAAGCGCACTCCTCCTTCTTGGGATCGAGCGGAATCACCGCGACCTCGTACGGGGCAACGGAGACCGGCCAGACGATACCGTGCTCGTCGTTGTGCTGCTCCACAACGGCAGCGAGCGAGCGAGACACGCCAACGCCGTAGCAGCCCATGATGAGCGGCTTCTCCTTGCCGTCCTCGTCCATAAAGGTGGCACCCATGGCCTCGGAGTACTTGGTGCCCAGCTGGAATACCTGAGAGACCTCGATACCGCGGGCAGCGGAGAGCGGCTTGCCGCAGTGCGGGCAGGGATCGCCGGCAACGACGGTAACCAGGTCGGCCCAGTCGTCGACGGTAAAGTCGCGCTCAGGGCAGGCACCGGTAAGGTGATAATCGACCTCGTTGGCACCGCAGGCCCACTGCTTGGACTCGCGCAGGCTCTCGTCGCAGACCAGACGGATGCCCTCGGGCAGGTTAACCGGTCCGATAAAGCCCTTGTGCAGACCGTAGGTCTGGAGCTCCTCATCGGTCATCATGCGATAGCCCTTGCCAAAGACGTGCTCGGCCTTGCAGTCGTTGAGCTCATGATCGCCCGGAACGATGGCCACAACCGGCTTGCCCTCGGCGTCGATGAGAGCCAGGGACTTGCGCGTGCCGTTCTCGGGGAACCCAAAGAACTTGGCAACGGCCTCGATGGTGCCCATGCCCGGAGTCTCGACCTTGGTAAGCGTACCGTCGCCGGGACCCTCGGTCACGACAACCTTAGTGCTTGCCGCCTCGTCATCGGCAGCAAAGCCGCAATCGTCGCAGTAGACCAGCGAAGCCTCGCCGGCCTCGGCCAGCGCCATATACTCGACGGAGGTGTCACCGCCGATCTCGCCGGAATCGGCGACGACGGGCAGGGCCTTGATGTAGCAGCGCTCGCAGATATTGGCGTAGGCCTGCTTCATCTTGTCGTACTCCTCCTGCAGGCTCTCCTGCGTGGCAGAGAAGCTGTAGGCGTCCTTCATGATGAACTCGCGACCGCGCATCAGGCCAAAGCGGGGACGGAACTCGTCGCGGAACTTATCCTGGATGTGATAGAGATTCACCGGCAGCTGCTTGTAGGAACGCAGTTCATTGCGCACCAAGGCGGTCACGGTCTCCTCGTGCGTGGGGCCGAGCACGAACTCGCGGCCGTGGCGGTCATCAAAGCGCACGAGCTCCTTACCATAGGCATCGATACGGCCGGACTCACGCCACAGCTCGGCATCGACCATGATGGGCATCATGAGCTCCTGGGCACCGGCAGCGTCCATCTCGTCGCGCACGATGTTCTCGATTTTGCGAATCGAGCGCCACGCGAGCGGCAGATAGGAATAGAGACCGGCGGCCTCCTTGCGAATCATGCCGGCACGCAGCAGCAGGCGATGGCTCGCAAGCTCGGCATCGGCCGGATCCTCTTTGAGCGTCGGAGCATACAGCTTAGACATATACATTGCTCGAGTCATTTATTTCTCCTCAATTAGCTTGTCGACCTCGGCCATAAGCGCGTCGACAATTTGGTCCTCAGCTACTTTACCAATGATCTGGCCGTGCGAAAAGAGCAGGCCCTGACCTCGTCCGCAGGCAACGCCCAAGTCGGCGTCAGAAGCCTCGCCGGGGCCATTGACCGCGCATCCCATAACGGCGATCGAAAGCGGCGCGGAGTAGTTCTTAAGCCGCTCGGTGACCTCCTCGGCGATAGGAATGAGGTTGACCTGGCAGCGAGCGCACGTGGGGCACGAGACGATCTCGGGGCCACGGCGGCGAAGGCCAAGCGACTGCAGAATACCCCAGGCGACCGGCGGTTCCTCGACCGGATCGGCCGTAAGCGAGACGCGCATGGTGTCGCCAATGCCCTCGGAAAGCAGAATACCCAGGCCCACAGAGCTCTTAATGGTGCCCTGGAGCTTGGTTCCGGCCTCCGTAACGCCCAAATGAAGCGGAACATGGGGGATTTCGCGCGACAGGGCGCGATAGGTGTCGAGCGTCGTGGACACGCTATGGGCCTTGGCGGAAAGCACGATATTGGTAAAACCGCGATCCTCAAAATGCTTGACGAAACGCTCACTCGACATCACGAGCTTTTCGGGCTGCGTAAGGTCATCGCGCTCGGCGATATCCTGCTCAAGCGAGCCAGCGTTCACGCCAATGCGAATCGCGCACCCAGCGGCGCCCGCGGCATCGATCACAGCATCGACCTTGGCCCAATCACCGATGTTGCCGGGATTGATGCGGAGCTTGGCGGCACCGGCCTTAACGGCGCCAATGGCGAGCTTATGGTTAAAGTGGATATCGGCAACGATCGGCACCGGAGACTCCGCACAAATCGTACGAAAGCCCTCGAGCGCAGCCTCGGTGGGCACACTCACGCGCACAACATCGCAACCCGCCTGAGCGAGTGCATGAACTTGTGCAAGCGTTGCCTGGGCGTCGGCGGTATCGGTGCAGGTCATGGACTGAACCACCACCGGAGCGCCGCCGCCTATCTGCACGTCACCGACAAACACGGGGCGTGTCAGCTCACGCGGCAAAGGATGGGACAAAGACAATCCAAACACTCCCCTACAAAATAAATCGAAGGACGTCGGAACGAAGCATGTAGACAAACAACAGCGCAAAGAGCGCGATGCCGACATAGCTGACGATTGTCTGCACCTTCAGCGGCAGCTCGCGACCGGCAACCTTTTGGATAATCTCGATAATCAACTTTCCCCCGTCGAGCGGCGGAATGGGCAGCAGGTTCATAAAGCCCAGCGAAAACGAGATGAGCGCGGCAAACGTCAAGAACGTCGCGGGACCGGCTGCCGCCGCCTGAGAAGACATGACGCTGATACCCACAATCGAGGAGGACTGATCGAGTATCTCCATCGTATGCTGCGGCTGCAGCAGGCGCATCACGCCCTCAGCAGTCTGCTGAACATAGGAGAACGACAGGCGCGCCGAGGTGATAGGGTCCAAATGGACCACCTGCGTAGAGGCGTAAACGCCCAAACGCTCGTCCTTCTTGAGCGCAACCGAGGTCGAAAGTTTCTTGCCGTCGCGCTGATACTCAATGGCGATATCGTCCTTTCCGGCGGCCGCTCCGATCGCATCGTACACGTCCATCCAGGAAGAGCAGGACACGCCGTCGACCGAAAGAATTGCGTCGCCGGCCTCGATACCTGCATTGGCTGCTATCGAGCCTTCTTCGACCTGACCGATCACGTTGCTATCGACCGGCACCGAAACGCCGGCGATAGAGTAGATGCTCATAAGCAGCAAAAAGCCCGTCAGAATATTGACGAGAATGCCAGCGAGCAGCATAAAGGCACGTTTGAGAAAACCTTGGCCCAGATAGGTATGTGAACGCTCCTGCTCAAGAAACTCCGAAGCGGCGACCGGGGGCTCCCACACATCTCCCTCGGCAGTTGCATGCTCTCGATCAAACCTGCGGCCGTCAAAAGTGGTATATCCTGCAGCGTCGCGCGGCAGCGTCTGGTACCTGACCGGATAGTAGCTAGGTGAAGGCTTCTCCCCTTCCTCGTACCAAGGCGCAATGGAACCCCAGCCCAAAAGCAAGACACAAGCCTCGAGAACATCCTCCTCGGGGAGCTCCAGCTCGACGGAAAGGTCTGCAACCGAAACGCGACCATGACGATAGATCGCCGCAAGCACACGGTCGGCGCACGAGACATCGGTCGGGTCCATACCGCAGATAGCGGCATAACCACCCAGCAGCAGCGGCGTCACACCAAACTTGGTACCAATGCGACGCGACGTACGATGAATGTCAAAGCGGCACGGCAGGCCCAAGAAAAACTCGGTGACGCGCACACCGCACGCACGAGCCGCTAAAAAGTGGCCGCCCTCGTGCAGAAACACGAGGACGGATAGCATCAAAAGACCCCAAAAGACCGAGGAGAGAACACTCAGAACGGTATCCATAAAACGAAAAGCAATCCTTACGATTAAGAGCGGGTTGCAGCAAGCACCTCGGCGGCCTTGGCACGAGCCCACGAGTCGATATCGCGAAGCTGCTCAAACGATGCGACCGCCTGTGTATCGTGTGCGTCCATGCACGACTCGACGATACGGTCGATATCGGTAAAGGTGCAGGCATCGTGCAGGAAGGCATCGACGGCAACTTCGTTGGCGGCATTCAGCACGCACGGCATGGTGCCGCCCGTTTTGCCCGCACGCTCGGCAAGCGCGAGGCAACGGAACGTTTCCATATCGGCCGCGTCGAAGGTAAGCTGCCCCAACTCACGAAAATCGATTCGAGGCGCCGGAGTATCCCAACGCTCGGGATACGAGAAGGCAAACTGAATGGGAATGCGCATATCGGAGGCGCCAAGGTGTGCCATCACGGAGCCGTCGGCAAACTCGACCATAGAGTGAATCTTGGACTGACGCTGAACGACCACGTTGATAAAGTCGAGGTCGCAACCGAACAGATGCATCGCCTCGATACGCTCCAGGCCCTTGTTCATAAGGGTGGCGGAGTCGATGGTGATCTTTGCCCCCATGGCCCACGTGGGATGCGCCAAGGCGTCATTGCGGGTCACGTGGTCGAGGTCCTCGCGCGAACGGCCAAAGAACGGACCGCCCGAACAAGTGAGCCAAATGCAGTGGGCCTCGCGCGGATTCTCCCCCAGATAGCACTGGTAGATGGCGGAGTGCTCAGAGTCGACCGGAATGAGCTGACCCGGCTGCGCCAACGGCATCAGCAGATCGCCGCCGACAACGAGGGACTCTTTGTTAGCAAGTGCAAGACGCTTGTTCGAGGTCAGGGCAGCATGGCTCGCTTCGAGCCCGGCAGCGCCCACAATAGCAACAAGGACACAGTCGACGTCATCGCGACGTGCGAGCTCGCAAACCGCCTGCGCACCAACACCGAGCTCGGTGCCCTCGGGCAACTCCTGCAGTACAGCGTCCGCACCATGGGCAACATCGGCCACGGCAACAGCCGGAACCGAAAACTCACGGGCAAACGCAACGAGCTCCGAGGTGCTGGAGTTAACGGACAGTGCCGTCACCTGCAGTCGATCGACATGCTGACGGCATACATCGAGTGCCTGCGTGCCGATAGAGCCCGTACAACCCAAAATTGCAACCCGCAGACGCCCGTCGGGGCCGCACGTCGTCTGAAAAGCCATTACAGCACGCCTCCGATCATCAAAAGCAACTGCGCGGTAATGCAGCCAAAGATAAGCGAGTCGCTACGGTCGAGCATGCCGCCATGGCCCGGAATCAGATTGCCGGAATCCTTGACGCCCACGCCGCGCTTGATGCGCGACTCGATGAGGTCGCCGATAACGCCCAAGATGGACACGACCACGCCGCACAGCAGTGCATAGGGCAAGCTCAGCTTATAGAAATGCGTTGCCCACAAAATGAGCCAGATGAGAATCGAGCCCAAGATGCCGCCGAAAAAGCCCTCCCAGCTCTTTTTGGGAGAAATCTTGGGAACCATCTTGTGCTTGCCGATACGGCTGCCCACGATGTAGGCAAACGAATCGGAGACCCAGAGAGACGCGCAAACGCCCACCGAAAGCAGGGCACCGGCAAAACCGGGCACGGCATCGCGCAGCAGTACGATGGCCGACAGCATAAAACCGGTGTAGATAGGACCCATGAGCGTCACAGCTACATCGGATATGCGGGTACGCGACGAACAGACATACCAAATGCCCACCGCAAGCATCAGAGCAAAAAGCAGGGCATTCAACAACAGCGAGTCGCCCAGCGCCGAGAGCGGAAAGAGCACGGCGGCAGCGATACCCAGGCGCTCGTTGGCCACCTTGCCATCGAGCTTCGTCATGCGGAAAAACTCAAAGCAGCACAGGCCGCTCATGACGGAGACGAAGATGGCGGTGGGAACGATACCCAAAACCAGGCAGAGAATAAATACAACGGCGTAGACGATACCTGCAGCGGCACGGGTAATAAAGCCGGCCAGCCACGAAGTCGCAGCCGCGCCGCTTTTGGCGGCAGGCGCCTTGGGAGCAGACGCCTTGGGACGATCGGACACGATTAAGCCTCCTCGGTCTTGCTCAGTCCACCAAACCTACGGTCGCGGCCCTGATAGGCCAAAATGGCGTTGACAAGACCCCAACGATCAAAGTCGGGCCAATAGGTATCGGTGATATAAAACTCGGAATAGGCAACCTGCCACAGCAGATAGTTCGAAAGGCGAAGCTCGCCGGAGGTTCGAATCACAAGCTCCGGATCGGGCAGCCCAGCGGTGTACAGGTGCGAAGCAACCATATCATCGTCGATAGCGGCGGGATCAATCTTTCCGGCGGCGGCATCGAGCGCGATCTGACGGGCAGCACGGGTGATCTCGGCACGAGCGCCGTAGTTGACGGCAAGCGCCAACGTCATGCCGGTGTGGTCGGCACACTCGGCAAGACCTCGCTCAAAGACATCGCGGGTCTTCTTAGGCAGTGCGGAAATATCGCCCAAAAAGACAACGCGAACGTTTTCACGCTTAAGCAGCGGCAGCTCATCGATAAACGTCTTGGCAAACAAATGCATCAAAACGTTGACCTCGTGCTGCGGACGATTCCAGTTTTCGGTGGAAAACGCATAGGCCGAAAGGACGTCGACACCCAAGCGCACGCATGCGGTAATGATCTCGCGCAGGGAAACGATACCGGCTTTGTGACCCTCGGTGCGGGCAAGACCGCGCGCCGTGGCCCAACGACCGTTACCGTCCATGATGCACGAAATATGATGCGGGATCTTATTGAGGTCAAGGTCGGAAAAACCGACGCCCGCAGGGGCGTCGGCAAAGTACTCGACCAGTTTGTTCTCGTCGTATTGCACCTTAGATCTCCATGACCTCGGCTTCTTTTTCCTTCAGAAGCTCCTCGACCTTGGCAACATACTCATCGGTATGCTTCTGGACCTTGGCCTGCTCGCGACGGACATCGTCCTCGGTGAGCTCTTCGTCGCGCTCGAGCTTGTTGTTAAAGTCACGACGGATGTTGCGGATGGAAACCTTGGCCTGCTCGGCATACTCGCGGCACTCCTTGACGAGCTCGCGACGACGCTCCTCGGTGGGAGCCGGGAACGGCAGGCGTACGACGGTACCGTCAGAGTTGGGAGTAATGCCCAGATCGGAAGCGCTGATGGCCTTCACAATGGCGTTGACGAGCGCCTTGTCCCAGGGCTCGATGAGCAGCATGTGAGCCTCGGGGGTCTTAACGGCAGCAACCTGGGTAACCGGCGTGGGAACACCGTAGTAATCGACCGATATGTCGGACAGAATGTTAGCGTTGGCGCGGCCCGTGCGAACCTTGGAGAAGTTGTGCTTGAGGGACTCGAGCGACTTGTCCATGTGGACGGTGATGTTCTCTGCCATGCTTAATCCTCCTGATAGACGAGCGTGCCGACGGGCTCACCCGAAAGCGCGCGCTTGACGGTGTCCTCGCCATCGATGTTGAGGACCAAAATCGGCATACGGTTATCCTGGCACAGTGCCGTAGCCGTAGAATCCATAACCTGCAGACCGCGGACGAGAACCTCGTGATAGGTAATCTTGTCAAAACGGACGGCATCGGCGCACTTGACGGGATCCTTGTCGTAGATGCCGTCAACCTTGGTGGCCTTAATCAGAATCTCGGCACCGATCTCGCAGGCACGAAGAGCCGCGGCGGTGTCGGTCGTAAAGTACGGATTGCCCGAACCGGCGGCAAAAATAACGACGTTGCCCTTGGAAAGGTGGTTGATGGCGCGACGGCGAATATAGGGCTCGCAGATCTCGTTCATCTGGATAGCGCTCATCACACGGCAGGGAACATCGTTGTGCTCGAAGGCATCCTGCAGGGCAAGCGCGTTCATAACGGTTGCCAGCATGCCCATGTAGTCGGCCTGGGCGCGCTCCATGCCACCGGCAGCGCCGGCCATGCCGCGGAAAATGTTGCCGCCGCCGACAACGACGCCGACCTCATGGCCAACGGCGAGCAGCTCCTTGACCTGCTTGGCAAGATGATCGGTAATCTTGGGGTCGATGCCATATTGGCCGTCGCCCATCAGTGCTTCGCCGGAAAGCTTCAGAAGCACGCGTTTATATCGGATGTCGGACAAAGCGATCCTCCTTTAATTAGACTCTCAATATGATATCAAAGGCTCTGATAAGAGCCATGAAAAAGCAGGCTGTGAGTAAAACCCACAGCCTGCTCATTACCAGCTACAAGAGCTTATTTACTCGCCACGGACCAGGCGGTCGAAGGCAACGACGGTAATGGTATCGCCGAGCTCCTTGGAGACCTGCTCAGCATACTTCTTGATGGTGAGGGAGCTGTCCTTGATGAACTCCTGCTCGGTGAGCACGGACTGCTTGTAGAACTTCTCCAGACGGCCAACAGCCATCTTCTCCTGGATAGCCTCGGGCTTGCCGGACTCGGCAGCCTGAGCCATGTAGATCTGCTTCTCGTGCTCGACGGTCTCAGCCGGAACCTGATCGCGGGTAGCGCAGATCGGGGCGACGGCGGCAACCTGAAGGGCGACGTCGTGAGCGAAGGTCTTGAAGGAGTCGGCCTGAGCGGTCTCGGCCTTCTCGAAGGCGAACTCGACGAGGACGCCGATCTTACCACCCATGTGGATGTAAGAAGCGAGAGCGCCATTCTCGGCCTTGCGGGCGGCGAAACGGGAGATCTTCATGTTCTCGCCCATGATGTGAATCATCTCGGTGAGCTCGGAGGAAACGGTCTCCTCGCCCATCGGCTTCTCGAGCAGCGCGTCGACGTCAGCCGGCTCGGTGGTGGCGACAACCTCGGCGACCTTAGAAGCAAAGCCGGTGAACTTGGCGTTGGAGCCGACGAAGTCGGTCTCGCAGGAGAGCTCGAGCAGAGCGCCGGTCTTGCCATCCTCGGAGACGAACGCGGCGACAGCGCCCTCGTTGGTCTCACGGCCAGCCTTCTTGGCAGCCTTGGCGAGGCCGTTCTTGCGCAGAACGTCGACGGCGGCGTCCATGTCGCCGTCAGCCTCGACGAGAGCCTTCTTGCACTCCATCATCGGGGAGTCGGTCATCTCGCGGAGCTGCTTGACCATAGCGGCAGTAATCTGGGCCATTGTGGTTCCTTTCAAAGAGATGAAAAAGACTTAAATAGGACTGATTTACTCGGCCTTGGGCTCGGCGGCCATCTCGGCCTCGGAGACCTGCTCCTTACCGGAGCCAGCGAGGCAGGCGTCGGCCATGAGCTCGCACATAAGGGTGACTGCGGAGATGGCGTCATCGTTGCAGGGGATGCCGTACTCGACCTCGTCGGGATCGGAGTTGGTGTCGATCAGGGCGACGACGGGGATGTTCAGGCGCTGGGCCTCCTTGATGGCGTTCTCCTCGCGCTTGGTGTCGATGACGAAGAGAGCCTGGGGCAGACCCTTCATGTCGCGGGCGCCACCGAGGTTGGTCTGGAGCTTAGCGAGCTCCTTGCCGAGCACTGCCTGCTCCTTCTTGGGCAGCACTGCCATGCGACCGTCCTCGACCATGGCCTCGAGCTCCTCCATGCGGTTGATGCGGGAGCGGATGGTGACGAAGTTGGTCAGCATGCCGCCGAGCCAACGCTGGTTGATGTAAGGCATGTTGGCGCGCTCAGCGGCGTTCTTAACGGCCTCCTGAGCCTGCTTCTTGGTGCCGACGAACAGCACGTTGCCGCCCTTGGCAACGTTCTTGACGAAGGTGTAGGCCTGGTCGGCGTCAAGGATGGTCTGCTTGAGGTCGAGGATGTAGATGCCGTTGCGCTCACCGAAGATGAACGGCTTCATCTTGGGGTTCCAGCGACGGGTCTGGTGACCGAAGTGGCAGCCGGCCTCGAGCAGGGTGCGGATATTAATCTTGGTAGCCATATTAAACCTCCTGTGGTTTGCCTCCGCGCGGGGTCATCCTCCAAAACCAACCCGGACATGTGCTACCAATGCCCGGGCACCACGGTATGAAGTAGCCGCGCGTGCGTGATAAAAACCTGTTGCCGTGAAGCAACCCGATGAATGATAGCAGGATTGCCTCTTCCTGCCAACCCGCAATCAAAACCACACACCTCGGTGCGCGCGGGAGGCCCTTCTCCTACTCGCCGCGGGGGTGTGCCTGACTCACGGCGCGCTTTAGTCGGTCGGGCGTGAGGTGCGTATAGATCTGCGTCGTGGACAAGCTCGCATGCCCCAGCAGCTCCTGAACCGAGCGCAGATCCGCGCCGCCCTCGAGCAGGTCGGTCGCAAAGGTGTGGCGCATCGCATGCGGGGCGATGTCGGCAGGAATGCCGGCAAGTGCCGCAAGCATGTGGAACCGCCTTCTGAGCATGGCGGCACTCATGCGGTTTCCGCGCGCCGA
>CAUFXK010000052.1 GCA_959596495.1 uncultured Collinsella sp.
GGGCTGCGGTCGCTCGCAATCCCATTTCGATTATCGTGCCGTGCCATCGCGTGGTTGCCGCCGACGGCTCGCTTAACGGATATGCCGGCGGGCTCGATCGCAAGGAGTGGCTGCTTCGGCTTGAGGGCGCGTACGAGGCGTAACGCTCGAACACTTTGCATAACTAGGACGTCGCGAAAGGACGAGTCGCTGTCTTTTCGCGACCGGCATGCGTCCAAGCGCTCGGCATCTGAGCCTTAAGTTTGGTTAAGCTATATCCTGCGTATTTGAAAACGCGCAGGTTGAGCAGCTAAGGCTGCGCTAAGACGGCTGGCGGTGCACTATCATCGGCGGTATCGAAACCTGTATAGCCGTGCGCCAAAGGAACAACTATGAAGCTGATGCTTGCCGAGGACGAACCCGGCCTCTCCCGTGCCCTTACCGCGATTCTTCAACATAGCGACTACGAGGTCGATGCCGCCCTCGACGGTCTGACGGCGCTCGAATATCTGCTCGCCAACGACTATGACGCCGCAATCCTGGACATCATGATGCCCGGCATGGATGGCATTGAGGTGCTCAAGCGCACACGCGCCGCCGGTAAGCGACTGCCCATCATCATGCTCACGGCCAAAAGCGAGGTGTCCGATAAGGTTGAGGGCCTGGACGCCGGCGCCAATGACTATCTGACCAAGCCGTTTGCCGCCAAGGAGCTGCTCGCGCGCATTCGCGCCATGACGCGCGCCGCGACTGCGATCGATGCCACGACGCTCAGTGTGGGCAACGTGCGCCTCGATACGGCGGCTTGCACGCTTGTGGGTCCCTTGGGCGAGGAACACCTAGCCAATCGCGAGTTTCAGCTTATGGAACTCTTTATGCGCAACGCTGGCACGCGCATGCCCACCGAGCGTCTGATGCTCGAGGTTTGGGGTGAGGACGCGCCCGAAGGCGCCAACGTGGTGTGGGTCTACATCTCGTACCTGCGCAAAAAGCTGGCGGCGCTGGGTGCCAATGTGGCCATCCGCGCGTCGCGCAACCAGGGATATTCGCTTGAGGTTGTCGAGGAAGGCGAGCAGGCGTGAGCGTGCGCACGTGGTGTAAACGCATGACGGAGCGGTTTCACGCCGCCTCGAGTAGTACGGGGCGGGCAAATTCTGCTGACGCATTGGGCCGCCGCCTGCGTCGCAAGTTCATCCTGGTTGCCATGGGCGCCGTGACCGTGGTGCTCACGCTCATCATCGCCGGCATCAACATCGTCAATTATTCGCATGTCTGCAAGATGGCCGACGCTCGCCTGGACTATATCCTGGCGGGCAAGGACGGTATCGATTGGGGGAACGAGCCTAAAGCCGATCCCGGCCAGGATGCGGTTGCCGGCAAGGTTGCTACTGGTAACCGGGCGGCTGTTCGCGACGGGCGTTTTGAAGGCATGACGGCGGAAGCTCCCTTTGACACGCGCTACTTTACGGTGACGATTGCCGCCGGACAGGTTGCCGATGTCAACACGGCCCGCATTGCCGCGGTGGGTGCCAAGCGCGCCGCCAGTATTGCCGCAAAGTTGCATTCCAAGGGTTGGGTCTCGGGTTTTTCTGGCAATTATCGCTATACGACTGACGTTCAAGACGGTGAGACCACCTATGTGTTCGTGGACTGCTCGCGTGAGCTTGCAAGCTTTCATTCGTTTTTGAGCGCGAGCGTGGCAATCAGTTGCATTGGCTGGTTGGCAGTGCTGGCAATTGTGGCGGGCGCCTCGGGTGCGGTGATTCGGCCGATGGTCGAGAGCTACAGCAAGCAAAAGCGCTTTATTACCGATGCAAGCCACGAGATCAAGACGCCGCTAGCTGTGATCGACGCCGCCAACGAGGTGCAGGAAATCGAGAGCGGCGAGAGCGAATGGACGCAGAGCATTCACGAGCAGGTCGCGCGGCTGACGGCGCTGACGGAGCGTCTGGTGTTCCTGGCGCGTATGGACGAGGGTTCGGCCGGCTTTACCATGACATCGATCGATCTTTCGGAGGCCGTGGACAAGGCGGCGGCGCCGTTTGAGTCGGTGGCGGTTTCGCGCGGCAAGCGTCTGTCGACGTCGATTGCGAGTGGCGTGCGGGCCCATGCCGATGCTGCGGCGGTAGCGCAGGTGGTTGAGTTGCTGCTGGACAACGCCACACGCTACGCAAGCGAGGGCAGCGTGATTGAGCTAAGCCTGCGCGCAGACTCGCGCGGTGCGGGCAAAGGCTCGGCCGAGCTTGTCGTATCGAATGCTGTTGATGAGCTGCCCGAGGGTGACCTGGACCGGCTGTTTGACCGCTTCTACCGCGCAGATGTCTCGCGTAACTCCAAGACGGGCGGCTCGGGCGTGGGCCTATCTGTGGTGCGAGCCATCGCCGAGGCCCATGGCGGGAGTGCTTCTGTCTGCGGCCACAGCAACCAGATTACCTTCATCGTCCGCTTCTAAAACCTGCCAAAATAAACCTGTCCCTTTTTGGTCGGTGGGAAATGGGTAATACTAAAGAGTTATCCGACCAGATTGGAATTAATCGATGGCTTATATCGAATTCAAAGACGTCATCAAAGCATACGGCGAGGGCGATGCCCGCATTCACGCGCTCGACGGCGCGAGCTTTACCGTTGAGCGCGGTGAGCTCGCCATTATCCTAGGCGCCTCGGGTGCCGGCAAGACCACGGCGCTCAACATCCTGGGCGGCATGGATACGGTAACCTCCGGCACCGTGACGGTGGACGGGCGTGACGTGAGCGCTGCCAACGAGGCACAGCTTGTGGAATACCGCCGCGCCGACGTGGGCTTTGTCTTCCAGTTCTACAATCTGGTCCCCAACCTGACGGCGCTCGAAAACGTCGAGCTCGCAGCTCAGATCTGCCCCGATTCGCTCGATGCCGAACAGACGCTTCGCCAGGTTGGCCTGGGCGAGCGCCTCGCCAACTTTCCGGCGCAGCTTTCGGGCGGCGAGCAGCAGCGCGTGTCCATCGCCCGCGCACTGGCCAAGAATCCCAAGCTGCTTTTGTGCGACGAGCCCACGGGTGCACTCGACTACAAAACTGGCAAGCAGATCTTGCAGCTACTGCAGGATACCTGTCGCAAGCAGGGCATCACGGTCATTATCATCACCCATAACTCCGCGCTGGCGCCCATGGCCGATCGCTTGATTCGCTTTAAGAACGGTCGCGTGGAGAGCGAGACGGTTCAGCAAAATCCCGTGTCTATCGAGACGATCGAGTGGTAGCGCCCATGGACCAAGATCGCCAAAACAGCCAAAACCACGATACGGAACACGCGGGTCGCGACCGGGAGTTCGCGACCTACCGCACCGCTCAAAGCTCAAACGATATGGTGCCGACGGTATTTCGCCGTGGCATCTACCGCACGATTCGGGGCAGTCTTAAGCGCTTCCTATCTATCGTGGTCATCACCGCGCTCGGCGTGAGCGTGATGTGCGGCCTTAAGGCGGGTTGCGAGGACCTGTGCGATTCGGTCGACGCCTATTTTGACCAGCAGAATGTCTATGACATTAACGTGCAGTCGACCTATGGTCTTACGCGTGACGATCTTGCGGCTATCCAAGAGGTCGACGGCGTCGAGACGGCCGAGGGCATCTACACCGAGACCGCCTACACCGCCGTGGGCACAACGCGCGAGCGCGTGGTCGTGCAGAGCCTTTCCAAAGAGAACATCGATCAGCCGGTGCTCGTGAACGGCGATTTGCCCGAGAGCGCCGATGAGGTCGCGGTGACTTCGAAGTTCCTGAAGGCTTCGGGCAAAAAGCTCGGCGATACGGTGAGCTTTGCCGCCAATGACGCGAGCTCGTCGAACCAAAGCGCCAAGGATCAGTTTGCCGCAGGCGATTACACCATTACGGCCGAGGTCCTCGATCCCACTGATGTGAGCTCCGACTCGACAGTCAACGCCTTTCGCGCTGCTTCGGCGGCGGACTATAAGTTCTATGTGAGCGAGGATGCCGCGACATCTTCTTCCTACTCCGCGGTCCACGTGATCGTCGAGGGAGCCAAGAGCCTCAACTCCTATTCGGATGCCTACACGACAAAGATCAACGAGGTCAAAGGCAATATCGAGAAGATCCGCGAGGAGCGCGAGAAGGCGCGCGCTCAGGAGCTGACGGTCGACACGCCGGCAAGCTTGGATGCGGCCGAGCGTCAGACCGCCATGCTCTTTGGGATCGAGCAGGATAACATCAACCGTATGGCCGAGGGCAGCGAGGAGCGCGTCCAGGCTCAGACCGAGTTGGACCAGCGCCGCGCCGCCGCCGACCAGCATTTTGCCGATGCCCGCGCCGAGCTTTCCGATCTGGGCGAATGCACCTGGTACATTCAGGACCGCGGTAACATCGCAAGCTACTCGAGCGTCGAGAGCGACAGTTCTTCGATCGAGGCCATCGCCACGGTTTTCCCATTTATCTTCTTTGTCGTTGCTGTGCTCATCAGTCTTACCACCGCCACGCGCATGGTCGAGGAGGAGCGCACGCTCATCGGCCTGTACAAGGCACTCGGCTATTCGAGCGGGCGTATTCTGTCCAAATACGTGGACTATGCGCTGTGGGCATGTCTGATCGGCGGCGTGCTCGGCAACATCATCGGCTTTGTGGGCCTGCCACTGTTCTTGTTTACGGTGTTCGACGACATGTACTCGCTGCCCCAGATGCTGCTTTCGTACGATATCGTGTCTTCACTCGTGTCGGTGGCGCTGTTTGCCGTGGGCGTGGTGGGCGCTACGATTATCGCCTGCCGCCACGAGATGGCCGAGACCCCAGCCTCGCTCATGCGTCCCAAGGCCCCGCGCGCCGGCTCTCGCATCTTGCTTGAGCGCATCGGCTTTATCTGGCGCCGCATGGGCTTTTTGAACAAGGTGGCAGCACGTAACCTGTTCCGCTACAAAAAGCGCGCTTTTATGACCATCTTCGGTATCGCCGGCTGCACGGCGCTCGTGATCTGCGGTATGGGCATTCGCGACACGTCGGTGGCGCTTTCGCCCAAACAGTACGGGCATATCACGCGCTACGACCTGCTGGCGGTCGCCAATCCCGACGATTTTTCGCAGACGTGCGCGGCATTGGATGAGCGCAGCGCGGCCAATGATTTCAACGTGACCGTGACCTCGACCCTGCCGATTATGACCGACAACGTCACCTTTACGTTTGGCGGCAAGAGCGAGACCGTGCAGCTGATCGTGGTGCCCGATAACCGCACGAGTGACTTGGGCGATTACGTGCGTCTGGAGGATGAGTCAAAAGAACCGCTGTCTTTGCGTGACGGAGACGTGTATCTGAGCAAAAGTTCACAGCTGGTGCTGGGGATTCAGCCGGGCGATACGGCTCACGTCCAGGATTCGTCGCTCAATGTTGCCAAGGTCAAAGTCAGCGACATTTCGCTTAACTATCTGGGCAACACGCTTTACATGACGCAGGGCACCTATGAGCGCGC
This sequence comes from uncultured Collinsella sp., assembly GCA_959596495.1. Lineage (GTDB taxonomy): Bacteria > Actinomycetota > Coriobacteriia > Coriobacteriales > Coriobacteriaceae > Collinsella. The sequence continues at coordinate 5,431 of CAUFXK010000052.1, forward strand.
GTTCGGTCGAAGCGCACGTCTTAACGGCGTCTTTGTGCTGCTTAAGGGTTCGTCGGCCGACCAGATTGCGTTTAGCAAGAATCTTAAGAGTGACGGTTGGCTTACGATTTCGAGTACGGCCGAGCATTGGGAAAACTATGAGGCGAACTTTACGATCATCAATTCGGTTGTGGTGCTCGTGACCTTCATGGCAGCGTGCCTGTCGTTTGTGGTGGTGTTTACGCTGTCCAACACGAATATCTCCGAGCGCGAGCGCGAGCTGGCGACCATCAAGGTACTGGGCTTCCGCCGCGGTGAGGTGCACCATTACGTCAACAAGGAGACGTTGATCCTCACGGCGATTGGCGCTGCGCTGGGCGTGCCGCTGGGCGGCTTGCTGGCCGAGAGTTTTACGTACATTTTGCAGATGCCGTCGCTGTACTTTGATGTCGAGGTCGAGCCGCTAAGCTACGTGCTCGCCGTGGTGCTTTCCTTTGGCTTTACGTTTATCGTCAACCTCGCCACCAATCGTACCCTCAACAAGATCGACATGGTCGGCGCCCTCAAGAGTGCCGAGTAGCCTGTTCTGGGATTCAAGTTCTAGCGAGCCGTTGACGCGTCCACAACCGCCTTTTTGTATAAACCGCCCCGCCAAATGCATACTTTGACGGGGCGGTTGCTTTTTGCCCACTGGTGCCCCAGGGGGCGGCGTGCAAATTCCGGAGTATTCAGCATCCCGGAGTCCGCGGGCGCGGGGGCGGGAGTGCAAAACTGCGCTGAAAGCCCCGATTCTGAGCCCCAACGCCTCTAGAGCCGCTCGTTTTTTACAGGATGCGGCCCATGGTGCCTGCCTTTCGCCCAAAATCCAGTATGCAGGCACCCTCGGCTGCTGAATACTCCCAAAAATGCACGCCGCATCCTACCCTAGGCACCCGTAGCTACTCTGCGGGTGCGTGGCCTGATAGTAAGTTGCGGTGGAATAGTTCCTGTTTGGCATAGCAGAGCCATGAAACAGGAACTATTCCACCGCAACATATTGAGAGGGCTCTTGGCTGTTATGCGTACTGACATTTGTCATGAAAGGGCAGGCCATTAGGGGGTTGCTACTCGTAGTTGCGGTAGGGTTGGGGCAGATTCTAACTAGAAATGGTGGTCGCTACCGGTTATTCTCGGCATACTCGGCTCATTCGATTACGGTCGCCACATGAAAGGAACCACTATGGATCTTGCGATGGCACAGCGCCTCGTCGATCGCCGCAAAGCTGCCGGTCTTTCCCAGGAGGCTCTTGCTGCCCAGTTGGGCGTAAGCCGCCAAGCTGTCAGCAAATGGGAACGCAGCGAATCCTCGCCCGATACCGATAACCTTATTGCACTCGCCGCGCTGTATGGCGTGTCACTGGATGAACTGCTGTATGGAGAAGCGGTTTGTGATACCGATGACTCGGCAGACAGTGACTCTGGCGCAGACAATTTGGACGAGTCTGAAGGCGCCGAGTCTTCTACCGAGCACGTGGATCCTGACGGCAAGCCACTTGTCGATATTTCTCTCGCACGCGGTATCCATGTTATTGATCCCAACAAAGGCGAAGAGGTTCATGTTGGTTGGAGTGGCATCCACGTGGCTAACGAGCGCAAGGGTGAAGAGGTCCATGTGGGGCCGGGCGGATTGCATATCGATACGCTAGAGGATGATGGACACAGTGTACATACCAATGACGACGGCACCGTCACCATCGACGGCGAGACGTTTTCCAGCTGGAAAGAGGCACACGACAAGCTCGACCATCATGGCAAGCATTTCCACACCAAGATCGGTCGCGCATGGAACGAGTTTCCCTTTCCTGCACTTGTCGTCCTCGCCTATCTCGCGCTCGGCATCATCTGCGGCACGTGGGGTATGGGGCTCTTTCTGGTCTTTCTGATTCCCGTCTACTATGCGATGGGCGACTTCATCGACCGACGTCATCTATCTAAGCTAATCGGCAGCGTCTATCCAACAGCCGCCATTGCCTGGTTTCTCTATATGTGGCTTTGCTTGGCGCAGCCCCATCCCGCATGGGTCATCCTCATCACGCTTCCCTTCATAGAGGCACTCATGTGCTGGTGCCGAAAGCAATGGAAGCGCCGCAAACAAGCCTAAGCCGTTCCAACCCGTCAACAATGCTTGGCCAACGCCGCTCGCCCCTTCCAAGTTGCGGTGAAATACGGACCGTTGAGGACCTTGGAGTGTCTAACAGTCCCTATTTCACCGCAACTCACGAATGGGGCGGGCAATTCCAGCACGGGAACTGGCATTTAACTCACTGCATGCCAAGAAAAAGGCCGATTTACTACGATGAACTCGATGAGGCTGACCACACTTATCTTTTTCGAAAATCGGCAAGCCATCTACCTGCGGTTTTACTTTCACCCTTTTCGGCATGGTCGAAGGCATTCGAATCATCGTAGTAATTAGGCGCATTTTGTAGCAAACGGTTCATTCAGGTTCATACTCGAAGAACGAAGGTCCCTTGATCCACGGTTGCGAGCAAAATACCAAATAGAATAGAGTCGTTTGGCAAAGTCCGCTTGTCGAGTGGAGGAAGCATGGGCGAGCTAGCTGAAAGCGACTGGAAGCTGTTTAAAGAGCTGCTCCCAAAATGGCAAGAAAGCTATATGGAAATGCTCATCGGCCAGTACATCGAGATACTGAACGGTGGCAGTGAAGCGTCCAGTAGATTTTGGGCGTTAGAAGAGCGTATCAATAGGGACAAGCTGTCCTCAGGAGTGCTTGTGAACGATATTCGCCGCAGCACCATGCATTACGAGATTGCCAACTTGCTTTCCGATAACGTGATCACGCTCGACGACCTTGACGGTTTCACCGAAGACATTAAGGGCTACGCACGACGTTGCATCGGTCGGTAAGAACGCTGGGCGGCATGCGCATCCACAGCCGCTGTACTGCATAAACCGCACCGCAAAATGCATATTTCGGCTGGGTGGTTGCTTTTTGCCCACAGGTACCCCCGGGGGCGGCGTGCAAATTCCGGAGTATTCAGCATCCCGGAGCCCGCGGGTACGGGAACGGGTGCACAAAACCGCGTTGAATGCCCTGGTCCTGGACCCCCAATGCCTCAAGAGCTGGTCATTTTTTACAGAACGTGGCCCATGGCGCCTGCTTTTCGCCCAAAATCCAGTATGCAGGCACCCACGGCTGCTGAAAACTCCCGAAAATGCACGTTGCACCCCACCCTAGGCACCCGCAGCAAGAAGACGAATAGTCTCGGCCTCCCCGGTTACCGCGGGAGGCCCCAGGGCTTGCCTCCCAAATCTTTCCGCAGGACGGAAGGATCCCGCCGCGCGAAGCGCACGGCGGGATCCTGACATGTCCGAGGACGATTTGGGAGGCAAGCCCTGGGGTCTCCGATGAGAGCAGTTTCGGCCGAGGCTATTCGTCGCCGAAGCTGATGCCCAGCGCCTTGGCCTCGCGCACTAGATCGCTCTGGGGGTCGACGTACTTGAGCTTGCCGGCGACCTCCTCGAGCGGCATGTGGCACATCTTGCCGTCACGCAGGGCAATCATGTAGCCAAACTCGCCGCGCAGGCAGCCGAGCGCTGCCTCGACGCCGCACTGGGTCGCAAAGATGCGGTCCTGAGCGTCGGGCTGACCGCCGCGCTGCGTGTGGCCGGGGATGGCGACGCGTGTCTCGCGACCGGTCTTGGCCTCGATCTCCTTGGCGATGTCGTACACGATCGAAGGGCTCGTACGCTCGGCGAGTTTCTTCTTGTACTCCTTCTTGGACAGCGCCGCGTCCTCCTTGGAGATAGCGCCCTCGGCGACGGCCACGATGGTAAAGCGGCTGCCGGTTTCCATGCGATGTTCAATGGTCTTGATGACGTTATCCATGTCGTAGGGAATCTCGGGAATCAAGATGACATCCGCGCCGCCCGCGACGCCGGCGTACAGCGGGATCCAGCCAACCTTGTGGCCCATGATCTCGATGACAAACACGCGGCCGTGACTCGAGGCAGTGGTGTGGATGTCGTCGATGCACTTGGTGGCGACGTCGATGGCGCTCGTAAAGCCAAACGTCAGCTCGGTGCCCCAGGTGTCGTTATCGATGGTCTTGGGCAGGGCGATAACGTTGAGGCCCTCTTCGCGCAGGCGGTTGGCGGTCTTGGTGGAGCCGTTACCGCCCAGCATAAACAGGCAGTCGAGCTGCAGCTTATGATAGGTGTGGACCATCGCCGGCACCTTCTCGACACCATCGGCCTCGGGGGTATCCAGACGCTTGAACGGTGTGCGGCTCGTGCCCAGGATGGTGCCGCCGCGGGTGAGGATACCGCTAAAATCGGCGGGCGTCATGACGCGGAACCTGCTGTAGATAAGGCCCTGGTAGCCGTCCTCAAAACCATAGATCTCGATAGGCTCTTCGCTATTGGTCATGAGCGTTTTGACGATGCCGCGCATGGTGGCGTTGAGCGCTTGGCAGTCGCCGCCACTGGTAAGAAGACCGATCCTGAGCATGATGAATCCTTCCGGGCAAGTTATAACATGCGCATAAGTTTACCCCCGCACACTGTTGATACGGGGGTAAAACGTGTTAGCTCAAGCGTATGGAAATGTAAGCAACGTCAGGCGGGCGTGAGGTCGACGGGTCTGGCTCCTTACAGTGCGAAGGCGTCGACGTCGCCCCAGTGGCGGCGCAGCGTGATGGCGGCTGCGGGTTCGGTATTGTCAAAGACGACCGACCACTGCGTGTTGCTGGTGATGTCTTCCGGATTGGGCTCTTGCGCTGCGGCGCGCAGGGCCTTCCAAGCGACTGCCTCGTCTTGGGCGCCGGTATGGGCGTCGAGGACATCGGCGATTGCGGCGGCGCGCTCTTTACCATGGCCTAGCTTGCCATTCTTTTGGTTAGGCAGCACTTCGTCGCCATAGCAGGCGTAGAAGTTCGTAACCTGGGTTACAGGAGTCGCTTTGAAAGCGCGGTCCGGATCGCGCGGATCCCACTCCACCACCCGCGCGTCACCGGCGGCGTCGTTGATAAAGAAGTGGTAATCGCGTCCTGCCATGGCGTGCATGTCGTAGGCAGAAAGCAGGTCGACGGCCTCTTGCGTTGTAGCCGCGCGGTCGAGCACCAGACGGATGGCGAGCGAGGTATTGATGACGGGGCGTTGCGTGTCCTGGTCACAGGGCTTGGAATCCAGGGTGAGTACGGCAATGGACACGCCGCATTCGTTAACACCGTCGAGCTGGGCAAACGGGCCCATGAGCGCGGCGGCGCGTCCGGCGACGGAGTCAAGCGGAGTGTTATCGCCCAGGTTGTTAAGGGCGGCAAACCCGATGGAGGCATAGCCGTCGCGTGGGTGATTGCGCACCAGCAGCGCCGAGGTGTCGTCCTTAAAGTCGTAATTGCGACCGGTGCGCACGCGGCCTTCGGCATCTACGGCGACAAAAGCGCTGCAGGCAAACTGGGGCGCCTGGACATGTACCGGCACACCGGGCAGCACCTGCGCCATCACGGCATCGATGTAGGCCTGGTCGTCGCGCACGCCAGCGGCGATGATGCGATCAAGATCGTAGTCGTAGGCGATGTCGATTGCGTACAGGTCATAGCTATCCGCGTAGCCGGTCAAGCGTTTGAGCGACGCGGCGGACTTGATTTGCTTGTGATAAACGATACCGGTGGCAGCGGCAAGGCCAACGGCGACTCCCGCGACACCGCAGGCGATGGCAATGTTACGTGGCTTCATGACGGCTCCTCTCGTCCTGTTAGCGTAATTGTCGCAAAAGGTGCACGGGCATGATGGCTCAACTTGGCGAGCGGCGCAGGATTAAACATGGAATGAAGAGCGCGGCGCTGGCGCGGCGGGGTATGCTGGAGGGGACCATCAACCCAGCGAAAGGGGAGAGCATGACGGATCAGGAAACGCCCGAGCGCGCGCATGTGACGGCCGATGATATCGAGGCCGCCAACGACCTTATCGACTTTATCGAGGCATGCCCCAGCATGTTCCATACGGCGGCGACCATTATGGCCGAGCTCGACGAGGCGGGCTTTACCTACCTGCCCGAGAATGCGGCGTGGGACATCGAGCCGGGCGGGCGTTATTACACGCAGCGCAACACCTCGAGCGTTGTTGCCTTTAAGGTGGGCGAGGACCTGGCCGCGACGTGGGGCGAGGACGGTGTTGCCGGTGACTATCATTTTCAGCTCACGGCGTCGCACAGCGATTCTCCGACGTTTAAGGTCAAGGCCGTGCCCGAACTTGACGGTGCGGGCGAGACGCTGCGTCTGAACATCGAGGCCTACGGCGGCATGATCGACTACACTTGGTTCGATCGCCCGCTGGCGCTCGCGGGCCGCGTACTGGTGCGCGAGGGCGACCGTATCGAGAGCCGCCTGCTTGCTACCGAGCGCGAGGTCGCTATCATTCCGAGCCTTGCCATCCACATGAACCGCGGCGTTAACGAGGGCTTTGCTCCCAACCGAGCCGTCGACCTGTGCCCGCTCATCAGCGTCGGCGAGCTTAAACAGGGAGATTTTGACGCACTGATCGCTGACGAACTGGACGTTGAGCCCGAGCAGATTCTGGGTCGCGACCTGTTCCTGGTCAATCGTCAGGATGCGCGCATTTGGGGCTGGGCCGACGAGTTTATCTCGACGCCCAAGCTTGACGACCTGGCCTGCGCCTATACCTCGCTGCAGGCATTTTTGGGTGCCGAGAATGCGCATGACATCTCGGTCTTCTGCTGCTTTGATAACGAGGAGGTTGGCTCCGAGACCAAGCAGGGCGCCATGTCGACGTTCTTGGCCGACGCGCTGCGCCGCATCAACGGATCGCTGGGCTTTGACGACGAGTCGTACCATCGCGCACTTGCCGCCTCGATGCTTGTGAGCTGCGACAACGCGCATGCCGTGCATCCCAACCACGCCGAGAAGTGCGATGCCCGCAACCAGGTTGTGCTCAACGGCGGCATCGTCATTAAGGAAGCCGCCAACCAGCACTACTGCACCGATGCCTTTAGCCGCGCGGTGTTCCAGGCCATCTGCGATGACGCCGACGTACCCACACAGGCCTTCGCCAACAAGAGCGATATGGCCGGAGGCTCCACACTCGGCAACCTGTCCAATATGCAGGCGAGCATGCATGCCGTGGACGTGGGCCTGCCGCAGCTGGCCATGCACTCAAGCTACGAGACCGGCGGCGTACGCGACGTGATGTACGCCATCCGCGCCCTCACCGCCTTCTACGAGCGAAACCTAACCATCAACGGCGCCGAAAGCGTGGAGCTGTAAATGCGAGCCGAAGAAATGAAGGCCGAGCATGGGGCTCAGCTTATTGATCGGGGTTTACAGCTGTTCGTCGCCGCTTGCCATGAGTCAGGGGTCGACGTGTCCAAGGCGCGACCAACGAGTGCTGAAGAACTCAAGCGTAACGCCTATTCGGACCGCTATGACGAGGAGACGGATTGGCTCTAATAAGCGAAGTGTCGAAAACGCTAGATGTATGTTTGATATCACTTTGGCGAGAGTGTCGCAGACAGAACTACCGGTATGGCGCAAGCCAACCTGACCCCATTGCACCAAACCTACCAAAAAGGAACAGGTTCATTTTGGCAGGCTTTATCTGGGCAAATGCCGCAATGCCAACAGCTGGACGGAATTGTTAAGACACCGCGGGTTGAGCAAACGTCAGCGAGCGACGTCCAGAACGAACAAGTTGGCATGAAAAAGGCGAGGCATTGACCTTCTGGTCATGCCTCGCCTTTTGAATGACAAATTGTCGCTCTGGGCGGCGCGCAGCGTCGACCGGTCCGCCGTTCGTTAGAACGGCGGAACCCTAATGTTCGATCCAGCAACGCAGGGTCTCGCCGGCTTGCAGGTGACGCAGATTCTCCGCGGCGATGTCGACGACGTTGTTGAGCGTTGCTGCCAGGTGGAACCAACCGGAGACGTGCGGCGTGATGAGCATGTTAGGCGCATCCCACAGTGGGCTTGTCTCAGGCAGCGGCTCGGGGTCGGTGACGTCGACCGCGGCGCCGGCGAGATGACCCGACTCCAGGGCGGCAACCAAGTCGTCGGCGACCACAAGGTCGCCGCGGCCGCCGTTGGCAAAGAAGGCGCCCGGTTTCATCGCAGCGAAGAACTCGGCGTTCGCCAAGCCGCGGGTCTCGGGCGTGCTGGGCATAAAGGATGCGACGATGTCAGCCTCGGCCAGACGCTCGGGCAGGGCGTCCATGCTGTCCATGTCCTCAAACACAATGGGGTAGACGAGCGGATGGCGCTTGATGCCGCGGACATGCGCACCCATGTTGCGGCAGAGCGTGGCGAAGTGGCCACCGATATCGCCCGCGCCCAGCACCAGCACATTGGCGTTTTTGAGCGAGGTGACCGGCCCCAAATCCTCCCAGCGATGCTCGCGCTGCAGGTCCTGGTAGCCGGGCAGGCGCTTCATCATAGACAGCACCATGGCAAACATGTGCTCGCTCACGGCCTGGCCGTAGGCGCCGATTGAGCAAGACAGCTTGGCTTCAGCCGGCACGGTGCCGGCGGCGAGATAGTCGTCATAGCCGGCGGTCTGCAGTTGCAGCAGCTGGAGGCGCTCGCATGCGGTCAGCAGGGAAGGGTCTATGTTGCCCAGGATCACGTCGGCATTGGCGACCTGTTCACGCGTGATGGCGTCGGAGCTCGTGTAGATAAAGTCCTCGCCCGGAGCGCTCGACTCAAGAATTGCGCGATGGCGGTCGTTGACGGGCAGCAAAACCAGGATGTTCACAAGCAGTCCTTTCCGCTCGACCTGCCAAAAAGGGACAGGTTTATTTTGGCAGGTTGTATCAGGCAAAACGTTATAAAAACGCCGGGCTACGCGATGGTTAACATATCCATCGCGTAGCCC
>CAUFXK010000053.1 GCA_959596495.1 uncultured Collinsella sp.
GCCTGGTCGACTACCTGGGCATCGGCCCGCTCCACGAGACCGAGACCAAGCGCGATTGCGGACGCGCGGCCGACGGCACCATCATCACCAAGAGCTTTGAGGACCTGGCCGCCCTCCATGCAGCAAGCCCCGTGCCCATCGTGGTGGGCGGCGGCGTCAAGAAAGCCGACTTGCCGCAGCTCAAGGCCACCGGCGTCGACGGCTTCTTTGTGGTGAGCGCCGTATGCAGTGCCGACGACCCCTACGCCGCGGCCAAGGAGCTCGTCGATACCTGGCAGCAGGCATAGACCTATGCCGAGCAGTTGCTCCGCAGCCTCACATCTTCAATAGTGAAAGAGCGCATCCCAGTTTGGACGTCCATTCCGGGATGCGCTTTCCGTTTGCGGCTCCATTGGGAAACCGCATCCCATTCTGAACGCAAATTCCGGGATGCGCTTTCCGCCGAGCCCGCCGCAGCCCTTACCCCGCCAGATACGCTTCCAGCGCGGGCAACGTCGCTTGCGCATCGTGGCGGCCGATCTGATAGATGCGCTCGAGCTCATCCGGTTCGCGACACAGCGACGGCACCTTTACCGATTCGCTCGGCCGCACCACAAAGACCTCGCCAGCGGCCTCGCGACGCGCTAGGTCATCGAGCGTGGCGTTGTAGACCTCGTGCCGATGCTCAAGCGCCGCAACAAATTCCGGATAGTGACGATACACGCGACGCAGCATGGGCATCACGCTATTGGGCTGCTTTACAAAGCCCGCCGGCTGCGTCAGCACCACCACGTTGCGGTCATAGCCCTGCGCAAACAGCCAGGCGCTGGGAATGGAATCGGCAACGCCGCCGTCCAGATACTTATGCCCCTCAATGGCGACAGGACGCGTTGCCACGGGAATCGCCGATGACGCCCGGATCCACTCGATATCGCGCTCGTCGCCATAGGGCAAGTCATGGTAGACGGCCTTGCCCGTCTCGATATCGGTGCACGCGCAGGTGAACCGCATGGGGCAGGCACGATAAGCCTTAAGGTCGATGGGATCGCGCTCGATGGGCACCTCGTGATAGGCAAACTCGGCATTGAACATGTCGCCGGTTCGCAGCCAGCTCGTCACGCTCGCATAGCGCTTGTCAGCGCAATAGGCCTTGTTGTAGCGAATGGCACGGCCGATTTGGCGCGATTTAAAGTTGTAGCCAAACGCCGCGCCCGCCGAGACGCCCACCATATGGTCGCAGGTCAAGCCGTGCTCCATCCATACGTCGAGCACGCCCGCCGTATACATACCGCGGTAGCCGCCTCCCTCGAGCGCAAGCCCCACCGTGGGCGTCGTATCTGGCTGTGCCATGCGACCATCTCCGTTCCTGCGTTTTAAAACGGAACAAGTATACCCATCAACAAATATCGTCTCAGTCGCATTTTCATCGAACATCGTCGCGTTACCGTTTGGCGAATAATGGCCGCCCGCAACATGGGCACCCCTACATAATTCCATACACTTGTTTATACTACTCAGTAGTTATCAGCCGAGAGCACGAACCGACAAATAAACCCAACGACGCAGCAAGGCGGGGGCTTGGAAACACGCAAGGCGTTGAGCAGCAACGCATGTGCACAACGAGCTCGCCCGACGCAATCCGCCCCGACCTCAGAAAGCCGCTTACAGTATGGATAACGCCAGCAATAATACCGAAACGCTCGAAAAGACCATCCGTGACCTTCTGGAGCGTCAGGACGATCTGATCAGGACCGCCTTTACCGACGAGCTCACCGGACTTGGCAACCGCGGCGGCTTTACCCGTTCCCTAGAGGAACTCTGGGAGCAGGAACTGCCCGTGACCATGGCGTTTATCGACATCGATAACCTTAAGCACTGCAACGACGTCTTTGGGCATGACGAGGGCAACCGCTATATCTTGCAGGTAAGTCTCTATCTCAAGCTGTATATGAAGGTGGACGAGGCGGCGTTTCGCATAGGCGGCGACGAGTTTGCCATCCTGTCTACGATTGCGACCGAGGACGACCTTGCCGAACGTCTGGAACACTGCCGAACGGTCCTACTCAAAAACAACGATTCCGAGATGCCTCACTCGTTTAGCTACGGAGTGTCGCACGCCGACCCCGCCCTGGGTGAAGTCTCCAATCGCATGACGCTCGATACCGACCATCGCATGTACGACTACAAGCTACGCCATGCCATGCATCTTGATCGACGCAATATCGCGCAAGTCCACACCGATGACTTCGAAATAAGCGATCGCGTTTTCGACGCCTTTTCGATGCTCAACGAAGGCCGTTATTGCTTTATCGAGAACTTGGACAAACATCGCACCCTTTGGTCACAAGGCGCCTCGCGCGATCTCGGTCTTCCTTCTGAGCATGTAGACAACTGCCACGATTACTGGAAAACGCGCGTCCACCCCGATGACCTTGAGGCCTACATCAACGACATCGACCAAATCTATAATGGCTCCAAACACCGCCGCGTCATGCAGTACCGCATGAGCAATGCCGCGGGCGACTACGTCCTCTGCCGCGCTCGCGGGTTTCGCATCGACGGCGACGGAAATACCCCCTCGCTCTATGTCGGCGAACTTGTTAACCACTCACTCGCCGAGACCGTCGACGCCGCCACGGGCCTCGGAACGCAGCGTATGCTGATCAACGCTATCGATGCCTGCCGTCGCGACCGTTGCGAGACGGGGCTTATAGCGGTCCGCGTTTGTGACACGGCAAAGTTCAACGAGCTCTACGGGGCCGAGGCTGTCGACAACATGCTCGCCGAATACGCAGGCCGCATGTTATCGATCACCCGCGGCAGAAGTCGCGTCTTCCGCTCGCGAAACGCCCAGTTCGTCGTGCTCAGCAACGATCTGGACCACGAGGCATTCGAGCAACTGACCCATCATCTTAAAGAGGCCGTTTTCGCTCCTGTTCGAATCGCGAACGACACCATTACCCCCGTCTGTCTTGTCGTCCCGGCCTTTTACGAACGCTTAATCAATCAAGCGACCGCTGTTTTAGGCGAACTCGACCGTCGTCTTCGCGCCGCCGGCGGGCTTGCCCCCAACGACAGCCTCCCCATACCCGAGATTGAGCGTAAAAGCGCCGTCGCCGAACGCATCGATACGCTCACGGGCCTCTATCGACCCAGCGAGTTTATGCGGCGTGCCAACGCATTTCTGAGGACAGGGCGCGACGGCGCTTGGTGTATCGCCACCGTCGATATGGGACACATGCGACTGTTCAACGAATGGCACGGACAGGCCGAGGGCGACCGCATGCTCGCCGATGTGGGCACGGTCCTCAAGGACATCGAGAATGCCAACATGGGCGTCGCAGGGTACTGGGGCCAAGACGACTTTTGCATACTCATCCCCTTTGAACACGACACCGTCCATCAGATCTATAGCCGCGTTCGCCAGGCCGTGGCCAAGTATGATGACGGTGTGGGATTCTGGCCGTCCATGGGCGTCTACCCCATCGACTCCAACGAGAAAATCACCATCGATGCGCAGGCCAAGGCCATGTTTACCAATCGGCGCGCAAAAAACGACTTTAAGGAGCGCATTGCCATTTTCCGCCCCGAGGAGTACGAGCGCGAAATCGCGTTCCACCGCACGCTGACCGAATTCCAGTACGCGCTCTCCAACGGCCGTATTACCTACTACCTGCAGCCCCAGGTCGACATGGAAACCGGCGAGATCATTGGCGCCGAAGCGCTCACGCGCTGGATTGACAAGGATGGCTCCCTCATTTCGCCCGCCACCTTTATCCCCGCTCTCGAAGAAAGCGGTTTTGTGGTGACGCTCGACAAATACGTTTGGCAGGGCGTTGCCTTGTGGCTGCGCGAGCGCATCGATCGAGGGCTTCGCGTGGTTCCGATCTCGCTTAATGTGTCGCGCGTGGATATCCTTGCCTGCGACGTTGCCGAGCATATGGGAGCGCTCGCCGCCCAATACAACCTGCCGCCCGAGCTCATGCGCATCGAGATCACCGAGACAGCTTATACGGGAGAGTCCGAGGCCGTGGATAAACTAACGGCCGACCTGCACACCCGCGGCTTCTCGACCTATATGGACGATTTTGGCACCGGCCAGTCCACGCTCGCGATGCTCAAGAACGTCAACGTCGACGTCATCAAACTCGATCGCACGTTTGTGCTCGCCGACGGCGATCAAGGCCGTAGCGCACAAATCGTTTCATCAATGCTCGAGATGGCACAATCGCTCCATCTGCCCGTTGTAATCGAAGGCGTCGAGACCAATGAGCAGGCGAACATGCTGCGCCACATGGGCGCCCGCTACGCCCAGGGCTTCCTCTACTACCGCCCCATGCCGGCGGAGGATTTTGAAGCGCTGCTCGATGGCGACGGCCGCAACTGATACGCTTACGCGCAAAACACTACCGCCGAAGGGGCGTTTGTCCCCATCGGCTAACTTATGCCCCCAATCCAAACCGAATTGGGGATATGATACAAACCGCTGTTGTGCCCAAGGAGGTTATCCATCATGAACGAGTCGTATCGCCTGGGCGAGCAATCGATCATTGCCTATCTTCAGCGACTTGCGAGCGGGGCCTCGACCGCCGAGCTCGATGTTACCGTGCTGCCCCCGGAGCTGTGCGCCATCGGCGAGCAGTTACAGAAGACATTTGCCATCCTGCAGCAAGAACGCGAGCTGCTTGAGCTCGGCGCCTATATCGATTCGCTCACCAATCTTGGCAATCGCGGCGCACTCGACCGCCATGTCGATCAGCTCTGGCGCAAAGGTGCTCCCTTCACCTGCGCCTATATCGACATCGACCACCTCAAGCACTGCAACGATACGTTTGGCCACGCAGAAGGCAATCGCTACATTCTGAGCATCTGCCGTGCGCTCACCGAAACTATGGAGCACGATGACCTACTGTTCCGCATCGGTGGAGACGAATTTGTACTCGTATCCCCCACGACAGATGAAGCCGAGCTCGAGCAGCGCCTGGAGCGGACGCGTGCCGACCTTATCGAGGCAACATCAGGTGACAAGGCGCCCATGATCGCCAGTTTTAGTTTTGGCTGCTCGCGCGTCGACCCGTTTGCAGGCGATACGCGTCGCCAGATGACAAAGGACGCCGACCGCAAAATGTATCGCTACAAGCTCATGCACCGCGTGCAACAACCGGAAGAAGGCGATGCGCCGCAGCGTCTCATCGCCGATCAGCCTCCCTGCAACGACCGGGTGTTCCAAGCGATCTCCATGAGCTCCGAGACACGCTATCCGTTCATCATTAACCTCGACACCGGCGAATCGCAATGGTCGGTTAATGCCGTGCGCGATTTTGACCTACCCTCCCAGCATCCCTACAACTCGCTCGATATATGGCTTGCCCGTGTTCACCCCGAGGACCGCGACAACGTACGTGCCGAGCTCGATATGGTGGTAAACGGCACGTGGCACTTCCACTACATGCAGTATCGCGTCATGAATACCGCCGGAAAATACGCGCTTTGCGACTGCACGGGTTACCGCCTGGACAGCACCGGCACCGAGCCCAACATGTATGTGGGCATTGTCACCAACCGAAGCTTGGCAGATACGACCGATTCTGTAACCGGCCTGGGCGATATCCACGCCCTGGTCAACGCCATTGGCGAGATGCGTCGCGTGGCGCGTAAGGCAGGCTTGGTCGCCATTAAAATCGACGAAATCGCACAGGTCAATGCCCGCTTTGGCTTTGATGCAGGCGACCGCGTTTTGGCAGAAAGCGCCGCCTGCCTCATGGATTGCTCGCGCGGCAAGGGTCGTCTGTTCCGCTCGACCGGACCGATGTTCGTGGCGCTCTTTGACGACTTTGATCCCGAAGAGACCGACGCGATCGCAGAAGAAATCGAGCGGTTCTTGGGGTCGCCCGTACTCTTTGGCTCATTTGAATATCAGCCGCCCATTCGTGTGGCCACACTTCATCTAGATGCCGTCGACCGACAGCCCGTTTCCATTTTGAACGAGCTCAAAGCGCTACTTGAAGAGGCACCACAAGTACCGGGCACCAAGCTGGACTAGCGTTATGGGGCGCGATGTGAAACACAAGCCGTTTCACATCGCGCCCCACGCCATCTACCCTCTCGTGCGATAATCCTTCGCAGAAGTCACCGACAGCAGAGGGAGTTAGTGATGAAGGTTCTTTTGGTCAATGGCAGCCCCAAGGCAAACGGCAACACCGCCCGCGCACTCGCCGAGGTCGCCGAGCAGCTCAACGCCGAGGGTATCGATACCGAGGTGTTTCAGCTAGGCGCTAAGCCCATTCGCGATTGCATCGGTTGCGGCCAGTGCGGCAAACTCGATTGCCGCTGCACCTTTGACGACGACATGGTCAACGAGTTGATTGCCGCCGCCGAGCAGGCAGACGGCTTTGTCTTTGGTTCACCCGTCTACTACGCGCACCCCAGCGGACGTATCCTCTCTGCCCTCGACCGTGCATTCTATGCTGGCAGCAAGGCCTTTGCGCACAAGCCGGGCGCCGCTGTCGCCGTTGCCCGTCGCGGCGGCACGTCGACCACCTTCGATGTGCTCAACAAGTACTTCACCATCAACCAGATGCCCGTGGTGGCATCCACCTACTGGAACAACGTCTTTGGCGCCATGCCGGGCGAGGCCGCCCAGGACGCCGAGGGCCTTGCCACCATGCGAAACATCGGCAAAAACATGGCCTGGCTCCTGCGTTGCATCGAGGCGGGAAAGGCCGCCGGCATCGAAGCGCCCCTGGCCGATCGCGCTAGGACCAACTTCATCAGATAGAACGGCGGAACATAAATATGAATATTCAAATTTTTGGCACCAAGAAGTCCTTCGACACCAAGAAGGCCCAGCGCTATTTTAAGGAGCGCCGCATTAAGGTGCAGTTTATCGACCTTAAGGAAAAGGAGATGAGCAAGGGCGAGCTCACGAGCGTGATGCAGGCGGTCGGCGGCATCGACAAGCTGCTCAACCCCAAAGCCAAGGACGAGGAGACGCTCGCGCTCATCCAGCACCTCACCCCTAGCCAGCGCTTCGACAAGTTGCTCGAAAACCAGCAGGTTCTAGCCGAGCCCATCGTGCGCAACGGCAAAAAGGCCACCGTCGGTTATTGCCCCGATGTATGGGGAGCCTGGGAGTAGCCTGTGTTATTTGCCGGCGCATGGGTATAAGAGCAGGCGTTTGGCATAAGATTCAACTGTAAGCCATGTCTAACAAAGGAGGGCACATGCCCAACAAACCCGTGAAGATCATCATGCTTACCGGATACCTCGGTGCCGGCAAGACCACACTGCTCAACCACATCCTCGCTAACGACGGCGGCATCCGCGCCGCCGTGATCGTCAACGATATCGGCGAGATCAACGTCGACGCCAGCCTCATCGCCGACGGCGGCCTTTCCGAGACCGACGACCTCATCCCGCTCACCAACGGCTGCATCTGCTGCACGCTTTCGGACGACCTTGCCAACCAGCTGCAGGGCATCGCCGATTCGGGCAAGTTCGACTACATCATCATCGAGGCCTCGGGTATCTGCGAGCCTATCCCCATCGCCTACACCATCTCGAGCTTCTGCGACGAGGCCAAGGTGGGCGGCCAGCCCAAGCTTGCACTCGACAACATCGTGGCTGTGGTCGATTGCGCCCGCATGTACGACGAGTTCAACGGCGGCCGCGACCTGTTGGCCGAGGATATCGACGAGGACGACATCGAGAGCCTGCTCATCCAGCAGATCGAGTTCTGCTCCACGCTGATCCTCAACAAGACCGATACCGTGAGCCCTGAGCAGATCGCCGAGCTCAAGGCTATCGTGCGCAGCCTGCAGAAGGACGCCGTGATTGTCGAGGCCCAAAACGGCGAGGTCCCCATGGAGGAGCTGCTCGATACCGACCGCTTCGACTTTATGCGCGCCTACAACTCCGCCGCCTGGATCGAGGCCATGGAGCATCCCGAGGAGCACGACGACCCCGAGGTGCTCGAGTACGACATCGAGACCTTTGTGTACTCGCGCCGCAAGCCGTTTGACCTGCAGAAGTTCACCGATTTTGTTGAGCAGGAGTGGCCCGACGAGGTCATCCGCGTCAAGGGTCCGCTGTGGCAGACCGGCGATCCGGACATGTGCTACATGTTCGAGCAGGCCGGCCACCAAATGCGCCTGATGGAGAACGGTCTGTTCGTTGACTCCGCGCCCGAGGGCGAGAAGCAGAAGATCATCGACGAGAACCCCGAGATCATGCAGATTTGGGACGACGAGACGGGCGACCGCATGACGAGCCTGTGCATCATCGGCCGTCACATGGACAAGGATGCGCTCATCGCCTCCCTCGATGCCTGCCTGACCGACTGGCACCGCGCCTAGATTTATCCAAGCGGGCATTTTTCCGCCTACGTAACCACCAAACCACCACGAAGGTGCCCTTCGTGGTGGTTTTTCGTTCTGAGCCAAGGAGATTCATGTTCAACATTGTGCTGTATGCGCCCGAGATTCCGGCCAACACGGGCAATATCGGCCGCACCTGCGTGGTTACCGGCGCCCGCCTGCATCTGGTGGAGCCGCTGGGGTTTTCGCTCGACGACAAGACGGTACGTCGCGCCGGCCTGGGCTACTGGCAGAATTTGGACGTGACGACCTATGCCGGCTGGGAGGATTTCCTTGCGCGCAACGGTCTCTCCCCCGCTGACGAGCGCCTGCATCTGCTGACCAAAAAGGCACGCCGCACCTATGCGCAGAGTACCTACCGCGGCGGTGACTATTTGGTCTTTGGCAGCGAGAGCTCGGGGATTCCCGAGCCACTGCTTGCCGCGGCGCCCGAGCGCTGCGAGCGCATCCCCATGCTGCGCGATTGTGATTCGCTCGATAATGCCGAGGCCTGGGAAGCCCACGAGGAATCGCTGGGACATACCGAGGACAGCCACGAGGCCATCCTTCAACAGGATATCTGCGGCAACTTCGTCAATCCGGACGACTACCGCATCAGCGCACTCAACCTCTCCAACAGCGCCGCCATCGTCCTCTATGAGGCTCTGCGCCAAACAGGCTTTCCGGGAATGTGACAAAGGGACTGTACCTTTGTCACACAATTAGGTCCGCACCCCTACCTATACCGATTTACACCAAACGCCGCCAAAGTTCTCCGCCATCGAAGAACACGGCCGGCTATCCTTCTGCATCGCAAGCCTCAACCTCACCGTTCACAGCGGCCGTTTCCATACCCACTAGTATTGCAACACGCTCCTGTTTTTCAATGATGAATCGCTTGTGGTAGAAGATGTTGGCATATTGCAAAACACGATTCATCTGCGAGACATCAAACAAGGCGCCGACAGCGCCGCCAAATACGGGAATAGCCTTGCCGAGGGATTTTTGAGTGATATTCCTGCCAATTTGCTCGAGTACGTTTTTGAAAACACTGCTCTCGATCGACTTCTTACCGGCATTCTCGAGCGCCTTACGCGCAGCGACATTAGCAAGAGCGCGAATCTGCGTGACAAGCATAGCCGCGCCGCCCCGTGCCGCCATGGCCGTCCAGCCCTTCTTGACTGTCTGTTTCACGCCCTCCATCTCGGCCACAAGCATCACCTTACCGATTGCGAGAGCCATGCCATCAGCAGAACCTGCAGACGGAGCCATCGCGTTTGAAAACACATCGCCCGCAATGACCATTTCAGCCGGATCTTCTTTAACGTTAAATCCGTACATCATGGCCACTGACTGCACCGCACGATAATAGAGGAACATGCTGAATACGATATTGAAAGGCAGACCGGCAAAACCAGGAGCACCCGTCACCGCGCCCTCGGTCGCCGCAAGCAGCAGGTGCTTACCGTTCTCACCTGCCGCAATCTTCGCAACGTCAAAACTCCGAAGCATGAATAGCTCATCAATCGAACGGATAGTAACGTTTTCAAGAGTGGTGTTTGCGGCCTCAACAATCTGCGCCTCAGTAACGCTGTACTTGGCAGCTTGCTCCTCGATAACCTTGAAACCATCGACAACCTGCTTCATAACCTGTGCATACAGCTCTTGTTGCTGAATCTCACTTGTAAGCCCGTCGAGCGCATCTCCAACGGTAGCACGAAGATTTTCCGGTATCTTTGACCCAGCCTTATCGGTCAGCTGTTTGAGTTTTGAAGGCGCCACCATCTTTTCGTATTGCTCAGTCAATGCCTCGAGCTCGGCAAGCTCTCGATTGGTCAGTAACGGGTCGGGCAACACCCAATCACCATTACCGTCGATGAACGTCGACGACAGACCGAGTTGCTCTTGTCGCTTTGCGTTGTAGCGTTCGTTCGCCGCGGCTGCGGTTGCAGAAGCAATCCCGTTTGCAAAGTCCGAAACACCTTTAAGCGCATTATCCGCCAACGGGCTAGCGGCTTCCGCCAATTCACCCGATTTCTTTTGAGCCTCCTTGACCACATCCATAATGGCGTTTCCAGCGCCATTAAATGCTCCAGTCATTATGTTCTCCAGCGAAGAAAAACCAATACCGGACTTCTTCTGTTTTTCGAGCTTCGCCTCAACAAACTGCTGCTGTTTGTCCGACACGCCAATCACCCTTACTTAAACGTAACGTTAACATCGACATCGTCGCCGCATAGGGCTTTGACCTGTTTTTCGATCAGACCACGGGCTCTGTCATCAGATTCTTTGAGCATATTGCTCTCTTTGACCTTCTTGGTCTGCTCTTTCTTAGCCTGTTTCAACAAACCGTTCAGATCGTCTGTACTCACTTGATTCCAGTTCAGAAAACCATTGTCCTCAACATATTTCTTCAGGGTATTGGGGTCTGTTGAGAAAGAGGTAATTTCCGAGTGAGGCAATGTAACCTTTACGCTCTTGACCTCTGAGCTCTTGTCGTTCATATCAACCCGCTTGATTTCAGTCTTCACTTTATCGGCATTGATCCCGATGTCAGCCTTGCCGTCAATCGTTGCGACATATCGCTTAGACGTAAAGGGGTTTTCCCACCCAAGCGGATTCCCCGCTTCGTCAATTGAGAGCAGCTGCGTGAAGTTATATTCGTACGTCACGAGCTTTACGACCGGAGTAATCTCCTCACGAATCGAATCATCGGTGATCGTTGTGGGATTACGCGTCAAATACATCCAGATGCACCCGGCAGTCGCCACGGCTGTAACGGCCAGCAAACCGCCAAAGACAAGCTTTTGCGTTATTGTTGTAAACAAGTTAGTTTTTGCCATCCTGTTTCGCCTTTCTTTTATTAGCTCGACTTTTCCATCATCTTCCATCGTGCGCATGGCTGCACGAATCATTCTGTCAACGGCTTAATGCAAAACGCGACCGTTCGGAGAAAACGGTCGCGCTCTCTTTCCTATTCCCGCGAATTATTCCTTGACACTGTAACTCGATACTGTCGGTGCAACCCTCGAAGCGTCAACCTCGCTCATTACCTCAAACTTCACCTTCTCGCCAGGCGCCCAGGCGGATGTATCTGCGTAGCATTCTTCCGCCCTTACACCATCGGCATCGTAAAGGGCAACATTTAGAAAAACGTTTTCGAACGATATGTCGGAGGTGTTTTCGACGATTGCGGTGTACGTATAGAGGCCGTAGCCATCGTCACTTTTCTCAAAGGTCGCCGATGAGAGCAGACCGTTGATGGCCTCATCATTATGCGTCTTCTCCTCTACGGTCCTACCGTTCTTGATCAGCTCGTCAAACGCATCACGATACTCGTCATCGACCGTCAAGTCATACCGATCAACCAGTTTCTTAAGCTGTGCTGATCGTGCGTCGTAGGCCCTTTCCCATTCGTCGTAGTACTTGGGATCCGATTCCGCGTACTTCTTGACAACATCAAGCTGATTATCAAGCAGGTTGAGATAGGCGATGACGTCTTCTTGCATCTTAGTGTCTTTAAATGACGCCTTTTTGAGTTCTTTGTCGTTATCGACCTCGGTTTTAATTGCCTCTTTTCGCACTTTATTCGAGCCTAGATCAGCATCCTCTCCCAGTGAATCAAGGTAATCAGACCGCTTTTGATAGCCTTGAGCAATCACGGCCATTGCACGGTCGTCGGCATAATCAGGCTCATCGTTTTTCTTCTCGGCCTGCGAGCAGCCGCTCAGCAGAAGAGCCCCACAAAACACCGTCGCAAATAGCGCGATCGCCGCAGCTATCCCATAACGCCTTTTCATTTCGTCCTCCTTTAAATACAAAACAAAACACGATATCTAGCCACCTCGTCAAAAAGCAGACATTTTGACGAGGGGAGTTTATTGCACAGAGCTCACTCCTTCCCTCGATGATTATCCAGTTCACGCCCTAGAACCAAATAGTGCCACCGCGTTGCCAATTCGTCTAGCTAAAGAGGACGGGCAGACGGCGGACGGTCAAAACTGGTCGCGTCCGCCCGCCTCCAACGGTCGAACGTCGATGCGCTAACGTTCAAAAGCGCGGCGGCCTCTCGCCTCGTGACCTCACCCCCTTCATATGATCTGATGACATCGCGATAGCTATCTGGGCGTTCGAGTGCCGGCCTCCCAAATCTCACGCCACGCAGGCGCGCCGACGCGATACCCTCCGCCTGGCGCTGCTTGATGTTTTCGCGCTCTAGCTGCGCCACATAGCTCAAGATCTGAAGGACCAGATCCGCCATGAACGTTCCCGTGATGCCATCGGGCTGCTCGCGCGTATCGAGTAACGGCATATCAAGCACCACGATGGCAGCACGCCTATTCACCGTGATGCGTCGCCATTCATCGAGGACTTCACGATAATCGCGACCCAAACGGTCAATACTTTTGATTACGAGAACGTCACCCTCGCGCAACCTGCGAAGAAGACGCTGATATTGGGGGCGTCTAAAGTTCTTACCGCTTGCCTTGTCAGCGTAAATCCGACCCTGTTGGACGGGAAACCTTCCCAGTGCGTCCAACTGGCGATCCAAGTTCTGGTCTGCGGAAGAAACACGCGCATACCCAAAGATTCGATTGTCCATAATTGCCCCTATCGGCCGCCTCTTGGCAGCATCAGCTCAAGCGAGAGCCCACTCACTATAGGGCGTGCAAATTTCGCGAATGGGCTAAGGTCATTTTGGCCCTCAGACACAAGCTGTTCAAGCGCTACATCGATAACATGCTAGCTTTTAACAGCAATTAACTGCTTTTTACCAGAATTGGCTAGAAAAGAAAAGCGTGATGCTGACAGGCTTTGCCGGCATGAGACAAAGGAACTGCCCCTTTGTCACATTCGGTTATAGGTAGCGGCCGGTGATGCTTGCGGAGCAGGCTGCGATGTCGCCCGGCGTACCGGCGCAGACGATTTGCCCGCCCGCGTCGCCACCGCCCGGACCCATGTCGATCACATAATCGGCGTTACGGATAAGATCGAGGTCGTGCTCGATCACGACAACTGTGGCGCCCTTGGCAACGAGACCGTCGAACACGCTCAGCAACACCTGAACATCGAGCGGATGTAGTCCGATCGTGGGCTCATCGAATACGAATACGGCATCGTCCTGCACGCGGCCCATCTCGCTCGCAAGCTTAAGACGCTGCGCCTCGCCGCCCGAAAGCGCCGGTGTGGGCTCACCGAGCGTGAGATAGCCCAAGCCCAGGTCGTGCAAGGTCTGTAAGCGTGCCTGAACTTTCTTGAGCCCCACCGTGGCGTCGAGCGCTTCGTCCACACTCATGTCCATGAGCTGCGGCAACGTAAGCAGGCTCCTGTCCTTGCCCTCGCGATGGATATGCGAAGCCGCGTCTGCATAACGTGAGCCGCGACATGCCGGGCAGACGATCTCGACGTCGGGCAAAAACTGCACGTCGAGCGATATCG